>JAOACM010000084.1 GCA_026417845.1 Planctomycetota bacterium
AGATGTGTATAAGAGACAGCGTCTGCAGAGCCCCGAGCCGTCAGTGTTAAGGAAGCGCAGGAACTTGTGCGTCCGGTTCCCATGGGAGGAGAAGACGAGGCGCCCCTGGGGCGAAACGGCCATGCCCATGCCGCGCATGGGCGCGCCGGCGCTCTTGCTCATGGGCACGTAATACGGATTCTCGGAGGGCCCGACAATGTCGAAGGTGCCGGCGTACTTCTCGGGCGGCAGGCCCGCCGGCATAGGCTTGATCGTTCGCAGATACTTGCCCTCCCGGGAGAAGGCACGGATGATGACGTCCAGGTAGCTGTTGGAAAAGATGCCCATCAGCACGTACACGTTACCTTCACGGTCGCAGGCGATGGCCGAAGGGTCGAGCGCATAGGGATCCATCGCCGCGAGGCTCGCCCCATAACTCGCCTTGAGCCCCAGACCTACCCGCACCTTGCAGCCCGCCGGGGCAGGTCTGCCGAAATCGTCCTTGCCGTCCCACTCCAGCGTCTGCGACAGGCTCCCCTGCTGGAACGGCCACGGCGCATTTGCGCCAAGGACGCCCGATGCCAGATGCCGCACGATCTTCCCGTCGGGACCGACTATCGCCACGGTAACGTCGCATTTGCCTTTGCTGGCAAAACTTATAACCCACTTGTCCCCCTGTTTCTCTACCTTTGGCTTCTGCGTGAACTCGAAGACCTCTTCCCGATTCTGCGGCTCCGTCACCGGGTTGGTGCCGACAGGCGTTACAGCCAGCAGGGGCCTGCTGCTGTTCGGACCCGCCGGGGGTGTTCCTTCGGCCGCCTTGCTCTCGCCCGCCGGCGGTTTTTCCGCCTCCTTTCCACCGGCGACCTTCCCGCCCGTAACCTTCGCGCCGGCGGAGCCGCCGGAGGCGGACGACCTGTCCCAACCGATATATTCCGGCACGAGTATGCCCACCGCCGCCGTCAGAAGCGCCATCGCCGCGCAGATCATAATCCTCATGGCCGTCCCTCCCTTCGTCGCCGCTATCGGGACGCCGGAACCTTTCGCACCGGCCGCGCCCGCCATGTCTGTCGCGCCCGTTGCGCCACCCGCGTCCGCTCCGCCCGCCGGGCCAGCCGAATCCATTTCGCCCGCCGGTCCAACAGCATCCATATCGCCCGCCGGGCTGGCCGATCCCCCGGCAGCCGGTCCGGGTGCCAGATTTTTGATGAACGCAGTCAGGCTCGCCGGGACGCTGGTCTCTGGAGCCTGTTGCAGAGCAGCCACCATTGCCGGCACGGCCCCGGAGTAACCGGCCCGGGCCATCAGATCGCGCAGCTTCCCCAACCCCCGGCGGATGTTGGTCGCCACCGTCCCTTCGGGCATCTGGAGCACCGTTGCGACTTCGGCGTAGCTCAAGCCCTGCTCGTAGTGCAGAAAGATGGGGAGCCGATAGTCCTCGCCCAGTTGGCCAAGCGAGATCTCCAACTGTCTGCGCAGCTCCTCCCGCTCGACCGTCGAAGACCCGGCAGGCTTCGTGATATCCGGACTTTCCATTGCGCGGCTCCTTTCCCGCTGTCGTCGCGCGATGTCGGCTCGCCGCTGGTGCCGGTACGCACATACGACAATCCTCAAGAGCCAGGAACGGAAGTTTGTGATCGCGCAGTCCCTGGAGATATCCCTGATGACGTTCAAAAATGCCTTCTGGCAGATATCCTCGGCATCGGCTGGGTTACCTGCCAGTCTCAGGGCCAGCGAATAGCATGCCGCATGGTGGGCCATGAGCAGCTCGCCCAGAGCCCCGCGGTCGCCGGATCGTGATCTGTCCAGGAGGACCTTTTCGGTCGCAGGTTCCATTTGCGATCTCTCCAGCCCGGTTTCCCTATTATCAGCTTCCGCGACGAGGCCTTCGCTTTCAAAATTCCGCCGAAATTCTCAGGTAGATGCTGATCCGGGTGCAAATCGTCCGCGCCACCTGGCGCCACCTATTCGGCGCCCGTGGCCCGTCTCCGCTCACCAGTCTACACCGGAAGCCGCCCCAGTGCGAGCCGGTTGCGCTGTCCCCCGGCTGGCGTCCCGGCCGGCCCCGCGGCTGGCGCCATCGCTGAAGCCCCGGCCGGCTGCGAATCGGATGGCTCCCGCGCCTCCACCCACGCGCCGCCATCCCGCGCAAAATGTCCGCCGCACATGGTGCAGGAAGCGGCCGACCCGTGGATTTCCAGCCCGGTCCCGCACTTCGTGCATCTGAGGGCGTCCGCGTTTTCAGTTAATTTATGGGCCGCGCCGCCCGCTCCGCTGAAAGCGGGCGGGCGCGGCCCTATATTCTCTATAAGAGAATATGTAGGTAGGCCAACGCAACCTTTACAGAGTGAAAAATCAATGTCACCAGGAGTTGCGCCAGCGACCTTTTCAGAGTGAAAAACTGAGGAATCGCAATTTCCAATGTTGGCTGTAACCAACTTTCCAGAGTGAAAAACTTCGCTGTCGCGATCCCCGATGTTGGTTACAAGCAACTTCTCAGAGTGAAAAACTGAAGGGTCGCAATCTCCAATGTTGGCTGCAGCCAACTTTCCAGAGTGAAAAATTTCGCTGTCGCGATTCCCGATGTTGGTTACAAGCAACTTCTCAGAGTGAAAAACTGAGGGGTCGCAATCTCCAATGTTGGTTACAAGCAACTTTCCAGAGTGAAGAACTGAGCCTTCGCGGTCGCCTGGGGTCGCGCCGGCGATCTTTTCAGAGGGCGGATCGGCGGTCTCGCCTGTCGCCAGTATCACCCTGTCTGGGATGCTGCCTGCGCGGCCGCAGGGCGTTGCTTTCGAATTCGGCGGAGCGGTATAATCTGAGCGGTGCGAGGTCGCGATGCCGGCAGGCTGCCGGCGCCGGATATTCTGACAGGGAGGGAGGCGCCGGAGTCGCGGCCGGTTCGACGCCGCGCCGGCCGCGTTTCCCATGGTGAGCTGCCGCCGGGACGGGCGTATTTCCAGTCAAGGACCTATCCGGAAACTCCCCGCCGGGCGGTAGCGAATAAGCCTAGCGCTGGAGGTTTGGGAAAGCGCTAAGAACCCATCCGGAAACCGCCCACTGGAAAGGCGGCGGGCTTCGAGCTGCAGGATTTCCGGGGCCGGGGGTTTGGGACAGGTTCCAGGGTTTGTTGGGATCGCGGCGCAGCGATTCCGCGGGATGCGAAAGCTTTGGGAGAAGCGGCCGCGCCCGGATCCGGCGGCCGCGCCCGGCTTCTCAGGAGCCTCTGTTCGCCCTCTACCCGTTCCGGACCGGGAGGCGCCGGATCCGGCCGCGTACAGTCCGTCCGGAGGACGATATCCGTGACAGTTCCTTCGCCGGAGAGCTGGCATCCGGAAGAGGGGTCCGGCTCCCCTCCGTACGGAAATTTCACCGACGCAGGGGATGGAGCCCGCACGGCCCGCGGCGGGACGGATGAGCATGCCGGCGGCCGCCGGAGCATCGGGCGGGTTTCCCGCGTCGCGGTTGCGGCTGGCACGCTGACGGCGGTCTGCCTGGCCATGGCCACCATCACGTACTTCGCCTACAGGATCGGCAGGGTCGCCGGTGCGGAGTCTGAGCGGCGGCGCATGCGTCTGAAGGAAGGCGCGATCCAGGCGCCGCCGCTTGGCGTTCCGGCCGCGCCCGGTGTCGCCAGCGGGACCGCCGGCAGAGACGGCGCGACCGACGGAAACGCCGGGCCGGCCGGGATCTCGACCGCCGACCGCTTTGTCATGCCGCCGGACGGCATATGGTGTTTCGGTCCCGAGGAGAGCGTCCGGGCGGTCTGGCCGATGGAAATAGTCGAGGCTGACGGAGACTGCGACCGTCCGCACTTCCGCATCAGGCAGGGAGCCAACGCCCTCTGCACAAGGGGCACAGGGCTCTGCGAGTTCGCCTTCGCCACGGCACGCCACTCCTACGTTTCGGTATGGGTCCGGGTAAGGTACTCAGACGATTGCGGCAACTCGCTGCAGGCCTCCGTCAACGGCGGCTCTCCGGCCGTTGTCGGGAACAGGAAGGTCTACGACAGGTGGCTGTGGGAGCCCGCCCACAGGCTGTTCGCCTGCCCGCCCGGCCTGCACCGGCTGACGATAGGGACCAGCGAGGACGGGCTGCTTTTCGACCGCGTCGCCATAGTGCCGATGGATGAGGGATTTCCGCTCAAGGGGGAAGAGCACCTCGATGCCCTGCGGATCACTCCTCCGCCGGAATTTGAGCGGTTGCCGTCGGCCGGGCCGCGTCTGCCGGCGATCGGCCGCCTGTGGGCCGGCGCGTTCGCTCCGGATTCGCTCGTGATCGGGAGCGGGCATCGGAATACGATACTGCTCGCCGTCAGGCTGAACGGGAGCGGGAGCGCGGAAGGGCGGGCGAGGGTTTCCGGGCGAGCCGTTGCCGGAGGCGTCATCGAAAAATCCTTCCGCCTGGACGCGGCCCGCAGGACCGCCTTTATACGCTGGGACCTCCGCCTCCGCCCCCGATCGGGCTATTTCCAGCCGGTCCTGGTGACGGTCGAGGCCGGCGGCGAGACGATATGCTCGCAGGAGTTGAATTTCATCAGGCCGTTGCCGTGGGCATTCCTGGGGCCGTTCAGGGACGAAGAGGGGCGCGGTCTCAGGGCGGAGTTGCCGCCGGATTGGATCGTCGCGCGGCTGCACGAACTGCCGGCCGTGGAGGGGGCGGCGTGGAAGATCGTGGAGGATGGGAGCTGCTACGACTGGATGGGCGTGGTGGACCTGAACAGGGTCTTCGGGTTTCCAAACGAGAGGTGGCGGGACGAGGGAGCGCCGGGGCGCGTGCCGATGGTCGCCTACGCCGTGACCTGCATCCTCGGAATGCCGGAAGACCACCACAATGTCCTGGCCTTCGCCGGGGACGATGCGGTAAGAGTGTGGCGGAATGGCGAGATGATACTGGACTGCCCGGTAAACTCGCCATTGGAGACGAAGCGCCAGATCGTCGGCGTGCCCATGCGCGGCGGGAAGAATTTCTTCGTCTTCAAGGTGCCGCAGACGGATTATTACTGGTCTCTGCTGTTCGAACCGGAGACGAACATCCCTTATGGCCGGCAGGAACGTTTCGAGCCCCTGCAGGTCAGGCTCTGGAAGGGCACCTTACGGATGCCGTTCCCCTTTTCTCTGCTCGAGGCTGACGAGGAATAGCCCTTTGCCCTTTCCCCGTGGCGCCGGCATTCCGCCTCAGGAGGATCGCACAGCTTTGTTGAGGCGCGCGATCCGGCCATGGTGCGCGGCCGAATCCGTTTGAGTAATCCGCACCCGACGCTCCGGATCGGGCGCGGCCACTGAATGGCAGCGACAGGATCCTGTTCGGGACATTTCAGACTTGCGCGGCTTCGTCGCATGTTAGAATCGCGCGCCCATGTAGAACAACACATTGCGCGCAAACGCCGCCATCAGAATAGATGGCGCCTTAACTCATTTGTCGCCAAGATGTTGTGGCTTTTGCGCAACTGGGCCGCTGCGAGTACAAGGGACGGTTGAGGAGGGAGGGAACAGGGGGTGTGGTGCAATAATATATCGGCATGGTAGTTTCTTTCCGGGTATAAAGTAGCGGACCGGGAGTCGAATACTACTCTGTTTTTGACGATAACTTTCCTGTAGGAATCAGGGTTGTGACATCCGGGGCCGCGCAGGCCGGAGGTCGAGGGTATGGCTGAGGTCAGAGGGCGCCTGCAGGAACTCGCCCAGACCATGCGTACCGGGAGGTTCCCGTTCCGCGAGAAGTCGCGGCTGGATGCCCTTTCTCAGCTTGAGAAGATGGGGACCCCCGAAGCCTACCGCGCGCTCGTGGAAGTGGCGGCCGACCTGGAGCCGCACGATCCGATACGGATGCGCGTCATAGATACTCTCAAGACGGTTTCCGATGCCGATCGGGTAGCGGCGCTGGGGGCCATTCTCGAATCTCCGTCTCCGTTCGGCACGCTGGCGTTCGAGGCGCTGGAGCGTATTGGTACGCCTGCCGCGCTGATGGCCTGTCTTGGAGTGTCCGGGGAGCATCCGTGCTCCGGGCGGCTGGATTCTGCGTACCTGAAGGCGCCGTATTTCCTGGCGATCGCAGGCGCCGCCCGCGGATTCAACAGGGTTGCCAGGGATCGCGCCGTCCGGCTCCTGGGAACTCTGGCAGCCGCCGCCAGGGATGGAGACGCGGCGGAATCAGCCCGCGCCAGGGTCATACTTGAAAACCCCGATTCGATCGGTCCGCTGCTTGCCGTTCACGATCTGCCGGCGGCCAGGGAAGTCCTGGCGTTAATTCTCGACCGTCCGGACCGCGCCGTCGCGCTGCTCGATGCGATGAAGCGGGTGCGCAAACCGGAAGAGGTGTGGAAGTCGCTCGTCGGGATCGGCTCGCCGGTCATCGCGGCCGCGGCCGTGGCCGACGGACGCTGCGACGATGCCGTCCTCAGGGATGCCCTCGAAACATGCAGCATGCAGATTCTCCGCTCCCTCCTCGACTCGATGCCTCCCCCCTCCCGCGCCGCCGCTGCCCGTAGGCTCGGCGATCTGAAAGACCCGAAATCGCTCGAGCTGCTGGCCAGGATGGCCGAGTGGTGTCCGGAGGCCGAGAGGGATGCGATCCTGAGCGTGGCGGCGGATATGCTCAAGGCCGGGTGGCGCGAACTTGCCGGCGGAGCCGGGGTGCTGCGCACGTGGATAGAGCTTGTACGGAAACACGGCGGTTATCCGGCCGGCCGGGAGATCGCTGCGCTGGCCGAGAGGTTCGAGAGGCCGGAGGAGTTCGAGGCGGCGGCGGAGGCGATGCGGCTGGCCGACGGGGAGATTGGGGCCGAGGCAGGAAGGGCCGTGTGGAGGAGCGCGGCCATACGGGACCCCGTGGCGGCGGAAAGGTTCATGGCGAACCTGTCGGTCAGAAGGCGTATCGAATGGCTGGCGCTCAGGGGCGATTCCGAAGCGAAGATCGCCGTATTGCTCGGCTGGGGTTTCATCAGCCGTGACGGGATCGCGGCGGCGCAGGTAAGCGACGCGCTGCTGGAGGCAGCCTCCGCCGACATGGATATGTTCGCGAGGGCGCTGAGGAGGGCGGACGGGGAGCAGCTGGCGGAGGCGGCGGCGTTCGTCGGGACCGTAGGCACCCCGGCCTTCGAAAGGAAACTCAGGGAGGCGCTGCGCGGCGCTGACGCGGGTCTCGTGGATCGCCTGCTGTCGGGAAGGGCGCGGGCGAGTCTCGATCCGGAGGTGGTCCTGGCCGAGATACGCGCCGGCGGCGGGCGCGAGGGGGTGGAGCTGGTCGAGGTCTCCATGCTGCCGGCAATGCGGGAGACCTTCGCAAAGCTCGTAATGGTCTCCATCAACGACGCGCGCCTGGCGGGGATGCTCAGGGCGGCCATAGAGTCCGGCGGCGGGTTTGACGGCCTCAGGTGGGGTTTCGAATCGCCATTCCGGCCCGCGATAGCCAATGCGCTCAGGGCGATGGGGCTGAAGACGCCCGGTTTCCCGATGGAGCGGGCGACCGCGGGCTATTATGCCCCGGGCGGCATGGGGCGGGCGCGCGAGAAGGCCTGCGAGCTGTCCTTCGCGCCTCCGATGGCGAAAGGCGAGCTGGCCAGGTTCGTCCACGAGTCTCCCGTTGCTTCCTTCTCGATATCTCCCGACGGCACTACGGCCGCGTCCGTCTCGTTCCTGCCGCCTTACATCGAAGACGGCTTCGTGTGGAACGTGGAGACCGGCGGGGAGGTGTGCTGCCTGCCGGAACGCTGCAGGCTGGCGGTCTTTCTGGAGTCCGGCGAGCTGGCGCTGTGGACTGAGATGCCCGGCAGCGGCTGGGCGTCGGTTTTCACGTGGGACCTGAAGGCCGGGACGGTTCCGTGGCAGGGCGGTACGCTTCCGGCCGTCCCCGCGGCCGTCTCGCCGGCCCGCGGCAGCAGGTGCTTCGCGGCGGTATTGCCGCCGGACGGGCGGGTGGCCGTGCGCGACGAGGAGGGGCGTGAGCTGCTCCTGCCTCTCGGCGCTCAGACCGCGGCGGTATCGGCCGATCTGAGGAGTCTGGTCGCGTACGTGCCGGCGGAGAAGGCGCTCGTTGCCTGCGACCTGTCTTCCGGCGATCCTGCCCGGATACTCGCCTCAGCCAGACCCCGGCGCGCCGACGGACCCGTCTCCGCCCTCTTCATGCCGGACGGCGCCAGGATACTGGCCCGCTCGCGAACCGCCCTGGAGATGCTCCACTTCCCGGCGCTGGCGCGCATCTGGAAGGCCGATTGCGAGAGGGCCGGAGAAACCTGCGGCGCGGACGAGATCGCCCTGAGCGGCGACGGATCGCTGGTCTTTGCCGCTGGCAGGCGCATAATCGTATGCCGGACATCGGACGGACAGGTGGATGCGAGGCTGGCCATCCCGGCGATTCGACTGGCGATCTCCTCCGACGCATCAAGGATGCTGACGGTCCACGACCAGACCATCCGCTCCTGGAACCTCCGCGATACCCGGTGAAAGATTGCGCCCTGACGGGCCGGGCGGGAGTATTTGCGGACGGTCGCCTCCGTTTCCCGCGGCTCTCCCGTAACATCCCCGATCCCAAGCCCTTTCCGCCCCCCCATTTCTGATCCTCCTTGCCCCAAAAACCGCTCCACAGTAACATTCCGCCGGTCCGGTTTTTTTGGGGCAGGTTGCCTGGCCGCCGGTAACGCGGCGCAGGCGCCCGGCGGAGGACACGGCGGCACCCGCCAGCGAAGCGCACCGCTGCGACATTTACGGACGCGGCGCGATCCTGGGGATGCATGGCCGTAAACGCGTACGCTGACCGGGGGCGACCTGAGAGCCGCCGGGGGTAATCCGCGGAGGCAGGTGCGGGAGGCGATGGCGGGCCGGCCCTCCACTCGACGTTTCCGGAAGCCGGTATTCGACTTTGCGGCTACAGCCATGCACCCCGATCCCGAACGGATTCCCGGCTGATGTTTCGAGAGCGCCCGGGGATTGATATCTTCCCGGCGCGAGAAGCGGCGTACGACAATTGCCTGTGCAGGGGGGGAGGCCGAAGTGAACGGAAGCGAGACGTCGCATTTGAGAGAACTTGCCGGAAAGTACGCCGGGTACGCTCTCGGCGAAGTCATGAACCGGCGCCGGGAGAAGTGGCGGCTGCACAACGCGCTGCGGGAGCGCACTTTTCCGTTCCATATCGAGGACAACGGGACCTTTCTGCGCGACCTGAGTCCTCCGTTGAGGTGCGGGGATGAGGATGCCCGCTGGCTCGAGGCGCGGCTGGTTGGGCCCATCGTGTCGTACGAGCGGATTGACGACGACCGGATCATACCGGCCCGGTTCGTGGTGAACTGGGTCACGGCCGTAAGCAGTTACTGCCCCGAGCTTGCGTTCCGGCGCCTGCCGGGCACCGGGGGGCCGTCGCTGGCCTACGAGAGCAACCGGCCGATCCGGGACATAGACGCCGACTTCGGCAAGCTCAGGAAACGCACGATGACCCTGGACAGGGAGAAGACCGAGCGGCGCGCCGAGCTGGCCAGAAAGGTTTTCCAGGGGCTGCTGCCGGTCGAAGTCGGCAGATGCGGCTCCATGTATTCGGACGGCATCGCGAACAAGGCCGTGCATCTGCTGGGCATGCAGGAACTCTACATGGAGATGGCCTCCAACCCCGACGCGGTGCACAGGCTGCTGACGTTCCTGGCCGGGGACAACATCGCGCTGGGCCGGTGGGAGGAGGATCAGGGGCTGCTGACCCTCAACAACGACGGCAACCAGGGCTATTGCTCGGGCAGCTCGCAGTTTTCCGACGAGATCCCCGGCAGGGAGATCCGGCCGGGCGAGCGGGTTCTTTCGTCCGACCGCTACGGATACCTCGAGGCTCAGGAGGCGGTCGGCATTTCTCCAGCCATGTTCGACGAGTTCCTGATGCCTCATTTCCTGGAGATATCCCGGAAGTTCAGACTGATGAAGTTCGGGTGCTGCGAGCCGGTGCACGGGCTGATGCCGCACCTGATGCGGCTTCACGGGCTGCGGAAGGTCAGCGTATCGCCATGGTGCGACCTGAGGAAGCTTGCCGAAGTCTGCAGACGCGACATCATCTGGTCGCGCAAGCCGGCCCCCCTGAAGCTCTGCGGGGAAACCTTCGATCCGGAGGCGTTCCGGGCGCACCTCCAGGAGACCCTCGACATCGGAAAGGATTTTTTCATCGAGTTCATATTCCGCGACACCACATCGCTGACCGGGGCCATGGAGGGGCGGATAAAGGAGGCGTGTCGCATAGTAAGGGAGATCACAGGATCCCCCGAAGGTTCCCGGTTCTGATCGCGCCCCGCGGGTCCCGGCGGGATCGCGTCCGGCGTTGCGGCCGTCGGACCGGCGGGGGCGGAGATTGCCGCCGCGTGGCGTTCGTGGGCTCGCGGTACGCGGCTTGGCAGGCGGGCGGAATACGACGGCAGCGCGGCGCGGTCAGACCCGGCCGCGCCGTATCAGGCCCGTCCAGAAGCCCCGGGCGCGGAACTCTGATCCAGGGTGTGGCTCCCTTCCCGTCCGGTCATTGTTTGCCGCCCCCTATGTGTGGGGCACAGGGGCGCTGGGTATACGTGGTAGCGCTATATTGCTGCCCCGCTTGAGCGCACCACTACGAATAGCAGCTCCAGTCTGAACCCGGTAAACAATTACCCCGTCCGGAGAGTTCCGGACAGATTCCTGGTGCCTGTCGGCTTTGTTGCATAAAGGCCGTAAGAACTTGATGTGCAATAGGTTGCGGCATTATGCTCCAGCGGAGCATCCACGCGCACCCTATTGTTATATATTGAGTTGCGACTTTAATTGCGCAACAAAGCCATGCCTGTCCAAAAACTTCCCGCCGCAATGTCGAAAGCGCAGAGCCGTAAGCCGCGTGGCGGCAGGTTTCCGGGCGGCCTCCTGGTGCCTGTCCGGAAACTTCTCCGCCCCAGGCAGGTGGGGATCGTCAGCGTATAAGCTCCGCGCCGGCGGTTTTCCGGACAGACTCTCAGTGCCTGTCCAGAAACTTCCTGGCGGAAAGTGGAACTCGCTGAGCGTATAAGCTGCGCTTCGGGAGGTTTCCGGACGGGCTGTTATTCCGCCCCTTCCCCATCTCCGGACTCTTCCGGAGCCTCCTCTCCGGCCCCTTCGCCCTGGCCGCGACGGATGCCTTTCAGCCCGCCCGGCGGGAGATCCTCCAGCACCGGCCCGCCTTCCTTTTCCAGCAGCAGGCGTATCTTCTCTTCGGCGCAGCTCAGTATCCCGCGGCACCTGCGGAGCGCCTTTATGCCTCGCTCGTAGAGAGCCAGGCTCTCCTCCAGCGGTTTCCCGCCTTCTTCCAGATCGGCGGCGATTTCCTCCAGCTCCTTCAGAGCATCCTCGAAGCTTCTTGCGTCCGATCCGCCGTCAGCATCCGGCTTTTCCGGTCCACGGGTTTCCTCTCTGGAACGGGCCATCGCTGTCTCTCCTTTATCCGGCATGCCGTGTTCCATTATGAGCCTGTCCGAGACCCTCCGGCGCGCAACTTACACGCTCAGTGATCCACGCTGCCCGGCGGGAAGTTTTCGGACAGTCTCCATGAGCCGGCGGCGACCGGCGCGCACGGCCGCCTTCCGGCACGAACGTCCCCGCGCCCGACGCGGAGGTCTGGCGCCGTCGCTCAGGTGCCGCGTAACCGTTTGCCATGCCCATTATTGGATCGCAGCCGCATAGCGGTATTATTCGCAGTAGCGCCATTGCTGCCCCATCCGGGCGGGCCGGTGCAAAACGGCGACCGCTGCCTGACGCGGCAAACAATTACGGTACAGCGACAAGGCGGCGGCCCAGCCGCCAAGTCGGTTGCGTTGTACGTTATCGCGGGGAGAGTTCCGACCGCGGCAGGGATGCGTTACCCCAGCCGCACAGAGAGAACGCACAGGACTGGATCTGCGTTCCCCGCGATTTTTACCCCAGGCATCTTACAGAGAGAGC
>JAOACM010000825.1 GCA_026417845.1 Planctomycetota bacterium
GGCTTCCTCCATGGCCGCCATGTACCTGGCTGCCAGAGCGCGCGGCTTGCCCGTCCCGGCGCCGGCGGACATGCAGACGTGCGAGGATACGGCCAGCGCCTTCCTTTGCTCCGGGGTGAGGCCCGCGTCGGTGCGGATATATCCTTTCGGCATGTGGCTCCTCGGTAATCGTTCGACGGGGGAAGCAGCCTTCCCAGAAATTCTCCGCTGCGAAGTGGAGATCGCAGAGCGGTACGCTTCGCGGCGACAGGAAACTTCGGGCGCGAAGCTTCAGGTTCGATGCTGCCCCCCTTCCCGTATGGGGGTTCTGAGGGGCGTATCAGCCCCCGATACCGCAACGGAGAAGGTCCCCTGCCCCCTACCGGGGGGAACCGCGAGCTTCTGACATCCCTCCGCGCATCCCCTTCGTTACCGGAAAGGCGACCGTCGGGGTGCCGCTCCCCGGCCGGTCCCACCCGATCGGTCTACGTCTCCTTTTTGGCCAGTTCCCTGAGGACGGAAGTAGCGTACGATCCCGGAGGCAGGGCAAAGCGCAACTCGATTCCCTCCGGAGTGATCTTCGCGTCCGGATCTGAAAGCGGCACCCGCAAAGGGCGCCGCTCCCCCGGCAAATGCCTCGACCACCGGCCCAGGAAATTGTCTCCCGTCAGACCGTATTCAGCGAGTATGGAACTTTCGATATCTCCCGGCTTTCCTTCCGGCTGGAGCATCTTGGCGCCGAACAGCGGCCCGGTCGGGCTGATCTCCAGCGCCTCCAGGCGATGTCTCTCGCCGGATGGATCCTCGACTCTGAAGACAGCCCCGCTGGAATGCAGGAAGGCGATATCGCCCGGCAGGAGCGAGTCCAGCCAGCCTGTCCGAGCGGCCAGCACGCGGTTGAACATCTCGGACTGGGCTGCGTTCAGATACAGCAGCCACAGACGTTTCGGGAGGCGGCGCATCGCTCTGTCCCACGGCATGCCTCTGGCGG
>JAOACM010000826.1 GCA_026417845.1 Planctomycetota bacterium
ACCAGGGCCATGCGAATTTACAAGGAGGGTGTACAGGACTCTGCCGCCCGCCGTGCTGGCGGAGGAGCATGAAGACCTCGGGGGCAACCGCGCGGACCGCCTGGTCAGGCGATGGGGTGAGGGAGTGACGCCCCGGCCGGCGGATTCGCTTGACGATTAGGGAAAGCTTTTTAACATCACAGCAGCAGTACGGGAATACCTGCCCCGACGGAAAGGGGATGGCCTTGTACCGGTGTTCCCGTTTCTGTCCTTCCTTTAAACGGTCTCCGTCGGATTTTTCATCATCTGGGAATGGACGTTCAGGCGGGGACCGTTTTTTCTCCCTTGCCGGGAGAACTCTCAGCGGCCGCGCATGCGTTTCAGATACTGTTCTGCCAGATCGCGATATTCCCGGGACAGGGTTCTGAGCTTCCTCGCGACGTCAGCCTCCGGCGATCCGCCCTTCCCGCTGGCTCCGGATTTCTCCCGATCCACATCAGGACCTCCGTCCGGACCCTTCGCAGCGCGGCCCGGATCGAACCGGCCTTTCGGCGCGGAAGGCGCCCCGCCGGCCGCGGCTGCGTCTTTCCCTTTTTCGCCTCCGAAGTCGCGCCGCAGGTCCTTGACGCGGCCGTCGCCGGCGTACTTCGCGGCTTCCTCTACCGATACGTTGTCCAGAGACCTGAGGCGGCTCGCGTCAACCGTTTCCGGGACGGGCGACCCGATTCCTGTTTCGCTTCCCGTCTTCGGGCCGGCATCTCTTGCCCGTTTGTGAGGCGATCCCGGCGTCGGGCTTTCGCCGGTTCCGCCGCCCGGCTCTCCAGCCGGCGGTTGTGGCGCGCTCCCCCGGGCCGATCCGGACCCGCCGCCTCCGCCCGCTTCTCCCGGCGCCCCCGCGCCCCCCGTTCCGCCGCTTCCGCCACCGGCGGCAGACTCCGATCCGTCCAATCCGTTCGGTTCGCCTGGCCCGCCCGCCCCTCCCGATC
>JAOACM010000827.1 GCA_026417845.1 Planctomycetota bacterium
AGATGTGTATAAGAGACAGGATCAAGATGCCGTATTCGTATGCGGTGGAAGTCAACTGACTCCTCCGGGGAAGAATGGGGAGATACGCCCATCCGCCCGATTTACGCAACAAAGCCTCCCGACAATGCAATTGTCTGCCGCCTTCGCGCCGGAAACCCCCGCTCCGCCCGGCGCGGGAGGGGCGCCGGTCCGGTCGCCCGCGCCGCGCCCGGTCACGCTCCGCCGCATGCGTACTCTTCCGGTTTACGGAAGCGGACATGCGGTCTGCCGCCGTATTCGATGATGACGTCCCTGCCGCCGTTGAGTATGGAGAGGCGGCCGGCCTCGATGACCAGTTCGTTGTAGGAGCTGTTGGCCGGGGTGGCCATGATGCCGGCCTCGTCGTACTCGGCCAGCAGCTTCCCGCGTATCTCCAGCGCGGCCCTGCCCTTCTTCCCCTCGCACGCGGCATTGACGCGCGCCATGGCCTTCAGGATATACGCGACAGACCTGTGGCCGTAGCCGACCGGCATAAGCCCCGGCCCGCCGTAAGGAACAAGCTGGAAATACTCCGGGTTGGTCTCCATGTACGCCGTGTCGCCCGGATCGCTCCCGCGCTTCAGTATGGAATGCTTGACGCCGCGGAACTGGTCGGAGTGCGATATCAGGCCGCCAGCATCTTTTCCCTCGGTGAACAGCATCATGCCCTGCGAGTTTCCGCCAGGGCCTTCGTCCGGGTAGCCGAAGCCGTTCAGGACGCTGAGCGATGCGCCGTTTTCCCATACCACGCGAGCATCGGTGTTCAGGAAGCCCTTCTTCCCGTTGGGCCACTGGCCGACTATGCCGTGCACTGACACCATCTTCGGCTTCAGGCCGGTTATGAACGCCACCAGGTCCACGTAGTGGCAGCCGATGTAGGTGAAGG
>JAOACM010000828.1 GCA_026417845.1 Planctomycetota bacterium
CTCGCCGTCTTCAGGAAATCCGCGTAGACGGTATCGTGCAGGCGGATGTTTTCCTCGATGCACGACCTGAGGTTGCCCGGCGTTCGGGGCGGGGGCGCGGCGTCCGCGCCACCGGTGGGCTGGGGCTGGACTTCGGGGCAGCCCGCAATCCTGGCCGCCGCGCCAAGACCGCCCGGAGGCGCCGCGGCGGTCCTCCCGCCGCCGGACGGCTTTCCCACGGCCTCCCCGGAAATCTCCCGCGGCGTTTCTCCCACTCCCGACATTTCCCGCGGCATTTCCCCGGCTCCCGGCACCCCCCCGGCGGGATCCAGCGGCATTCCTCCCGGTTTTGTTGTCTGAGTTTCCTGGAGGACTCCCCCTGGCATCTCTCCCGGTTTTCCCTCTGGCGCAGACTTCGCCGGCTCTTCCCGCGGGGCCTTTCCCGTTTTCCCCGGCTGCGTTTCCCCGTGCCGCGCTTCCTCCGGCGGCATTCTTCCCGGCGGCGTTTTCCCCGCGGCCGCAAGCCTTTCGGCAAACAGCGCGGCATGTATCGCGTCGGCCCTGGCCGCCGCGCGGAACAGCGCGGCTGTGTCGCGGAAGCCCTCGGCATCGGCCACGGCGGCGAAGGCCAGGCGCCTGGCCTCGAGCGCCAGGGAACGGTCGTAAGCCGCCACCAGGTTGGAGACGGTCCGCGAATCAGGCGCGCGGCCGGCGGGCGGGCCGTTTCCATCGGACAGGCCGCCCCCGGCGGATGTCCCGCCCGTGCCGGTCGGCCCGCCCCCGGCCGACGGCCCGCTCCCAGAGGCGAGGCCGGCTCCAGCCGACGGACCGACTCCGCCACCCCGGGAGCGCAGGAAGACGTACAGGACGGCTGCGAGCGTCGCGGAGAAGAGGACGGCGAGCGAGGCCAGGAAGCCGCGGCGTCCGATCATGCGATTGCGATCGCTCCATTTTTTCGTTGCGCGCGCTCCCGCGCGGAGG
>JAOACM010000829.1 GCA_026417845.1 Planctomycetota bacterium
CGCCTGGGGCGGAAGGTTACGAACTGCTGACCCTCTGCGCCGACCGGACCGCCGGCCGGAGTTCTGGAAATCCGACGGCGCTTCCGCGGCAGGCGGAAATGCGGCTTCCCGTACCCGGTTTCCGGCGGATGCTCCCCATTCCGCCGCTATGTCTTCCCACGCGCGACGCTCCGGCGAAGTACGTGCCGCAAAGTCCCGCGAAGCCGGCATGGCGGCACACGGCGCAAGACACGCCATCCGTGGGGCCGCTCGCCGGCGGGAATCTCCCGCGGAGATGGAAGCTGGCGCGCGCGTCCTTCAGGATCGTGGGGTGAAACAATGGCCGCGTGCCCGGTACTGCCGATGACTATCGGCGAGGCGGCCACGCTGGGGTGGGACGTACTTGACGTTATCATCGTCTCCGGCGACGCCTACGTGGATCATCCTTCCTTCGGGACTGCGCTTATAGGCCGCTATCTGGAGAGCCTCGGCCTGTGCGTGGGAGTGGTCGCCCAGCCCGACTGGCGGTCCGCCGACGGGTTCCGGATCCTTGGGCGGCCGCGGCTGTTCTTCGGCGTGACGGCGGGAAACATCGAGTCGGAGCTGGCGCGCCGGACGATAATGCGGAAGGTCCGGGGCGAAGATCACTACTCGCCCGGCGGGCGCGCCGGGTTGCGCCCCGATATGGCCAGCGTCGTCTACAGCCACAGGCTGCGCGAGGCGTTCAGGCGGGACTGCCCCCCGATAATGCTCGGCGGCATCGAGGCGAGCCTCCGACGCATCGCGTACTACGATTACTGGAGCGGCAGGGTAAAGCGATCCATACTTTTCGACGCGAAGGCCGACCTGCTCGTATACGGCATGGGCGAACCGGCCGTGGCCGAGGTCGTCCGGAGATTGTCGGCGGCGTCCGTGGCAGAAACTCATGCGGGGGCGGGGACGGCTACGGGGGAAGCAGCGGCGCAGGGAGGCGGAGCGGGG
>JAOACM010000830.1 GCA_026417845.1 Planctomycetota bacterium
AGCTGCACGAACACCTTGCCGTCGGCCCGCATGACGCAGAGTTCCTGCCAGACGATCTGCCGCCCGAAGCTCCACTGCTTGTAACCCAGCGGCTCCAGCTTCGGTTTATACTCGAAGTAGACCGGCGACTGGGAAAAGGCGATATATCTGCCACACGGTGAAACAGTCGGGCAGGCGGCAATGTATTTGTTCTTATATTCCTCGCCCAAGTCAATGTCCTGGCCGGGGAGGAAACCTCTCGGCCCCTGGGGCTTTTCGTCAAGGCTGACCCATCGGAGGATGGCGCCGCGGGTATCCTGGCAATAGACGATCCGCTTGCCATCCGGCGCCCAGCGCGGATGGCACCCCTCGCCGCCCTCGCACAGCACCCGGTACTTGCCGGTCGGCCATCCGTCCGGCCCCAGGTAGAAGATCGTCGGGCAATAACCGGAATCGTGGCCGGTCATGCAGAGCAGCATTCTGCCATCCGGACTGTAGCTCGGTTTCCACGCACCGCCCCAGTAGGGTGGTGTGCCGAGTCGCACCTCGCCGGTCTCCAGGTCCTTTATGTAGATCGCAGCGGGATCCCGTTCTCCGGTGTTCCCAGCTCCCGGGTTCGCTTCGTAGGCCACCCGCTTGCCATCCGGACTGAACGCCCCATTTATCGCTCCGGTCTCGATCTTTCGGATGTTCGAACCGTCCGCGTCCATCACGTAGAGGCCGACTTCCACGTAGCACCCTCCCTGCGGCGACCAGAACCTCGATGTGTCCCATGGCCCCGCCTGAAAAAGATGCTGATCGGTGAACTCGCCCATCTTGCGTTTGTTCTCGCGGTCGGAATAGAAGAGTATTCTCTTCCCGTCCGGGCTCCAGCGGGGATGGAAATCCCACGCCGGGTTCTTTGTCAGGTTGGTCTGGTTGCTCCCGTCGGCTTCGCAGACGTATATCTCCCAGTTGCCGTCGCGGTTCGAACAGAATGC
>JAOACM010000831.1 GCA_026417845.1 Planctomycetota bacterium
CCGGAATAACCGCGTCGCTCATCCCTAAACTCATGCTCAGATCTAAATCCTTACCGCCAGTGCGCATACTTTTTGTACGGATTTCCCGCGCATCGGGTTCTCCGCGCAACTTCTACAGTCAGCCTGACCGGTACGCCGATGGCATGCCATCTTCAGCCACCCGCCAGCTTATTGGGTCGGGCGTTTTGTCCTGAAAAGCTTGATGAAGTCGCCCCAAAATGAGTCCGTTTCCAGGGCCACCAGAATCTCGTTCATTATCTTGCGATTACTTTCGTCAAGTGAATCGTAAAACTCTACCAAATCATCTACCGGACCAAAGGGAGCCTTGCCAGTATGGCGACTCTTAAATTCTCCTAACTTCAAGATTATCAGATCTTCCGCTAGTGCCATGGTTATCTCCTCGGAATCGGAAACGGCCCAGCGACGCTGCCGGGTGGCGTTCCACAAGGGAAAATCACCTCAACTCCACCAGGGACGTCACTCCCATACGCAGGCATAACCTGAGCCGGCCCCCGAACCGGCGTGCCTGGCGGAGGCTTAATTATATAATATGCATTGGGAGGCGCCTTCCATCTCGGAAGATTGAAAATTTTTTGCGCTTGGATACCGCTTTGCGCTTCCAGTCTGCCCGTATAAGGAGCGGCGTATGTCTCCGGTCTCGCTCCCTTCTTCCAAAATTCTGCGTGTTCCATATACCCATAATGAACAAACTTTTCGTCCGGCAAAGATTGTCGAATCGGCGCGCTCTCGGCGCCTTCTGGAAGCCTGGCTATTCCTGTTGATGTCGCAGGAGATGAAGCTTGCAGTGGTAATTTGCTTGATTTGGCCGATGCGATTGCCGCTCTTCTCGCCAGCCAGCGCTCGTAGGCGCCCTGCAGCGCGCTGCGGCCGGCGCGAAGCACGGCGCCGGGGACTTGCGCGAGGCCAGACAACCCTTCGAACCGGATCTTGCCGAGA
>JAOACM010000832.1 GCA_026417845.1 Planctomycetota bacterium
GAAAACCGGTGGTGATTATGACGGCGCTTGCGCTGGCGGCGATAGTCGCGGCTTCGGCGGTCCGGGCGGAGGACTATACGTTCGTCACGTTCGCCGGGCGGGCGTCCATGGGATACGAAGACGGTACAGGCAGCGCCGCGCGGTTCAGTTATCCCTGCGGCGTAGCCGTTGACTCTGCGGGCAACGTATATGTGGCGGACATATATAACCACACGATCCGCAAGATAACGCCGGCAGGTGTCGTTACCACATTCGCCGGTTGGGCCGGGTTTAATGGCAGCACAGATGGCACGAGAAGTGTCGCTCTATTCTTCTGGCCTCTTGACGTAGCCGTTGATTCCTCAGGCAACGTGTATGTGGCAGATTCAGGCAACCACACGATCCGCAAGATAACGCCTGCCGGCGTCGTTACTACGCTTGCCGGGCTTGCGGGGGTTGAAGGCAGCGCGGACGGTACAGGCAGCGCCGCGCGGTTTAATTATCCCCGCGGCGTGGCCGTTGACTCTGCCGGCAACGTTATAGTACTCCCCAAAAACTGGACAGGAGCTGAAGGTAAGAAATGCCGACCTATCGGTAGGAGCGATAGGAGGCGTGGAGATGAAGAGGGGGAAGCGGGTTCACGGGGCCACGTTCAAGGGGCGAGTCGCGCTGGAGGCGGTGAAGGGGCTGAAGACGATGGCGGAACTGGCCTCGGAGTATGAGGTCCATCCGGTCCAGATCGCGAAGTGGAAGAAGCAGCTTTTGGAAGGGGTCGGGGACATCTTTGCGCGGCGGCGCGAGAGGCGGGAGCAGGACGAGGCGGAACTGAGGGCGCGGCTGTACCAGCAGATCGGCCGGCTCCAGGTCGAGTTGGACTGGCTGAAAAAAAACAACTGCCCGCGAAAAGGCTAAGATGAGTCGGATGCATTGGGAAGGCGACTTGATGGGGATCGTCTTTCGAGGGGCATCGTA
>JAOACM010000833.1 GCA_026417845.1 Planctomycetota bacterium
GATCAGACCATACGTCATGGAGCCGTTCTGGTGGGCGTTTCAGCTGGCGGTCGCGATCCGATCACAATTCCCCGGCGGCCCCGACCTGCCCAGACCCTGGTGATCCGGCGCCCGGCCGGGGACGGACTCCGGCCGCGGGACGGCCTGGGGTATCCGCCGGCGGCGCTCACTCCTTTATCTGGTCTATGGCCTTTCCGGTAACATCGCGCGTCTTTTCCTGCTCTTCCTTGACGACGCGGATGCGTCCGGCAGCCTGCTCGACGACATCCATAAGCTCGCGCCACTTCGTCGCCGGGTCCACGATGGAGAATTTCAGCTCCCTGCTCCTCGGATAGGCGCGTTCCCTTCCCCCCCCTGCGGCCGCGCCGCCGTCGGCGGTCTCGAACCGTCCTCCTTCGACCGCATCGTTGTTCTCGCAGAAGTCGTCCGCTTCGATCCAGTACGTAACGGTCTGGCCCGGCCTCAGGTTCAAATCCCTGAGCATCCATTCGAAGTTCAGTTCCAGTTCACGATCCCTGGCGCGATCGGGGGGTATCTCGAGCTTCAGCTCGCCTACGTCTTTGTTCTCATCAATACGCCACCTTATCCACGCCACCCGGATGCCGAAATCGTCCTTGATGGCACAACGGACCGGCTGGCGGGCGTTCGGTGTCCGTGTCAGGTCCCTGTCGGGGACGAGGATTCTTACGGTGGGAGGGGGATCCGGTCTGGCCGAGATGACATATTCTATTGGTTCGGCGTTGACCAGGCCATCGCGGTCGGTCAGCTCGAAATGATAGCTTGTGTCCTTGTCCGCTTTCATGGGAGAAGCGAGCCTGAGGATGGTCCCGTCACCGTCTGTTTTCATGGGAATGCTGATCCCGTCCGCCCTTACGAGCCTTGCGCTCCTTATCGGCTTGCTCGCCTTCGCCTCAATCTCCACCTCCGACCCTATCAGTGCCGTTATG
>JAOACM010000834.1 GCA_026417845.1 Planctomycetota bacterium
ACCTCCCGGAGGAAAGACGGCTCGCGGGGGCGGCCCTGGTGCTTGATACGGACCTGACCTGCCAGCCGCACCACCTGACCGATCAGGGCGGATGCGCGGCGCCGGAGACGGTGGCCGCCTTCCGCGTGCTGGCGAAGCATGGGGAGGGATGGGCGGAGGTCGGCAGGGTGGAGGAAAACTTCCTGCGCCTGCGGAAGGTTCCGTTCCGGTCGCCGGTACGGACTGACGCGGTCAGGTTCGTCATCGGGCGTACGCACGGGGCGGATCGCGCCTGCGTGCTGGGAGTCCGGCTCTACGGGGCGCGGTAGACGGCAGGGAACCGGCCGCCTGGACCCGATCCGGCGCCGGAGGCGTCCATCGCTTCCGCCGGCGGCCGGGGCGGGTGGAGCGTCCGGCACGGAGGGCCGCCGGCGATCCGGATGCCCGGCGCGCCTGATGCGCCATGCGGGGCATTTCTGCGGAGGACGGCGCATGCACGACGTCCGTCTCTCTCGTGATCCGGCCGCGCACCGGCTGTTACCGGTCCCGGAGGCGGCAGGGACGTCCGCGGTCCGTACATACGCGGGTCGTCCGCCCGGAGCGTGTGCGTTCGCGGCGACATGTCCGGTCCGGGGGGCGGTCTCACCGGGGGCGCCCGATCCGTTCCGGGCGGTCCGCGCGGCGGCGGCGATTGTCGTCGCGGCCGCGCATATCCTATCCGGCTGGAACGAGTCCCGCGGCGGGGAGGCGTCCGTGGCTGAAAAAGTCTCCGGCTGGGAACCCGTCGGGCTTTCCGGGGGCGGGGCGATGTTCGTCCCCGTCATAAGCCGCGCCGATCCCGACCTGATGATGATCAACTGCGATATGTCCGGCAGCTACATATCCGGGGACGG
Source organism: Planctomycetota bacterium (assembly GCA_026417845.1). Taxonomy (GTDB): domain Bacteria; phylum Planctomycetota; class SZUA-567; order H5-PLA8; family CALKMO01; genus CALKMO01. The sequence goes on from JAOACM010000834.1 coordinate 873, forward strand.
GGGCAGGACATGGAAGATGATCCACTGGCGGCAGCGGATGAGCAACACGCAGTGCGCGCCGGCCATGCAT
>JAOACM010000085.1 GCA_026417845.1 Planctomycetota bacterium
GTGTATAAGAGACAGGCCCTGTACAGGGACGGTGTGGTCGCGTCGCCGGTCGCGGACCTGCGCCCGAACGAATTCGTGCTGCTGCGGGACTCCGCGCGGCCGAAACATTCGGCGATGGCACGCTGCCGTGCCGACGGGAACGTCCTTAAGGCGCTCTCCAGGGATTCTGAAAAGACCTGGAACATCTCGGCGCGGTCCGCCGCCCAGAGGATGGCGCTCGAACTCCTGCTGGACGATTCCGTCAGGCTCGTGACTCTGGTCGGCCCAGCCGGCACGGGGAAGACGCTGCTGGCCCTTGCCGCAGGCCTGACGCTCGTGCTGAAGGAACAGCGGTTCGACAAGCTCTTCGTCTCCCGTCCCATCGTGCCCCTCGGACGCGACATCGGCTACCTGCCCGGCGGCAAGGAGGAAAAGCTGGCCGCCTGGATGGGGCCGATATTCGACAACCTCAAGTTCCTCCTCTGCGGAAAATCCTGTCCGGTAAAGATTACGCCCGAGCAGATGATGGAAAGAGACCTGCTTGAGATAGAGGCCATAACCTATATCCGCGGAAGGAGCATACCGAACGCGTTCATGATAGTGGACGAGGCGCAGAACCTGACGCCGCATGAGGTAAAGACGGTGATAAGCCGCGCGGGCGAGGGCGCCAAGATGGTCCTGACCGGCGACCCGGATCAGATAGACAACCCATATCTGGATGCATCGTCCAACGGCCTGAGCTACTGCGCGGACCGCATGAGGGGATCGCCGCTGCATGGACATGTAGCGCTGCTCAGGAGCGAAAGGTCCGAGCTGGCCGAACTGGCCGCGTCGAGGTTGTGATCCACCCCCGGCGCGGAGCCGCAAGCATGACACGAAAGGCAACCGGCAGCGCCGCCTGGCAACTGTTTGCCGTGCCCATTTATTGGAGCGCGGAGGCATAGCGGTCCTTATTTGCGGTAGCGTTATTGTTGCCCCGAGCCGGTTGCGATGTCTCCGGGCGGGAGAGAGATTTACGCGGGCGGCCGGGGGGCTTACCCCAGCCACCCGGAGTGAACATGCTCCCGCCGGATAGCGCTTTTCGAGATTTTTACCCCAGGCGTTTTTCAGAGAGCGGCGGAGGCAAGCCTGTGCGATCCTTTGAGCTTGTCCAAAAAACTCCGACTGGATCCAGCGCTCTGCCGCGGAAGCCCTGGCCGCCGCAGGAATTTCCGGACGGGCTCTTTCCTGTAGCCGTCCATCGCGTCTTCTCTGGTAACCGCCCCAGAGGACCGACAGCGCAACCGGCTTGCCGAAGACGGGCCTGATGCAAAACAAGACCTTTCCGTACAGTAAGGGAGGGATTAGACGCGATAACGCAACGTCTGATGCGACTAAAAACCTGTCCGAAAACCTCCGGCGCGTGGCTTATGCGCTCAGCGATCCCCGTTGCCCTGCGGGAAAGTTTTTAGATAGACTCTGAAGGTTCGGCCTTACGACAACACCGATTACTTCCTACAGGGTGGGTCGGGGCAGACCGACGCTTCCCGTTCCGATGCCGCGCGTTGCCGGGCCGATCGCCATGGCGACAGTAGTATTGCGGCAGAGTTCAGCCGGTATCGCCACGCCATGGCGCGCCGGAGGATGCAGCAGGGCTTCGAGGTAAGGCGATATCTCTACCAGCCCTCTACGATTGGGCCTGCTTATAAAACGCTCGTACCTTACCATCAGTTCGTCGAGATCCCCGCGCAGGCGGTCAGGAAACTGTTCGCCCGCGCCTCCAGCGCTCAGGTGCTCGAAAATCGAATCGTAAGATTCCATGGCTCGTCTTCCCCTCCCCCTGGCAGCCGGAATTCTCCCGCCGGCTTACCACTTGTTTAGCTGCGCGGTAACCTTGGCCTTCAGCGCAGCGTTTCCCGTGGGCCCGGCCGTGGCAGATTCAGGCGCCTTCTCCTCCTCCATCGCCCTGCCGATCGAAATATACGAGTAGCGACCCCTGATCATTACCGAGCCGCTCAACCCAAGTTTTTCCATCCATTGCTTCGGCAACACGATCCTGCCCTGCTTGTCAGGTTCCACCGGCATGGCGTTCGAAGCCAGCTCGGCGATCGCTTCGTCCGCCAGTTCTTCAGCCCTGGCCTCGCCCATCCCCTCGGCAAGCAGTTCTGATCGTATCCTGGCGTGGATATCGGGAATCTTGCGGGTCAGCGATTCGTATGTGTACACCCGGACAAACCGCTCGTTATTCCACCATACAAGCAGGAGCTGGCTCTCTTTAGCTTCCTTTATCAATCGCATCAAAGGCTTCGGAATGGCGACCTGATTCCCGTTCGGTCCGGTTAAGCTGTGAATGTAATTGCCAAAAAAGGATGCAGACCGGATGTGCCCCCTCGCTTGAAGGGCCGATTCGAAAGGAAACTGTTGCCCGGTCGCCATCGTCGTCCTCTCTAGCGCATGACTTTAAGTGATGTTTCACTTATTATCTATAATATTCACTAAACAAAGTCAAGAAGAAATTTCTCGAAAATCCATCAAGTGCCAGCATGATCTATATATGGTATTTGTGTATGTTGTATGCACGACATATAGCATGAAGCTCGTGCGCTGAGTTGTATGCGCAAGATACCTTCAAAACCGGGCGGGAGAAAGTTATACGGAATTTTGAAACCGGAGACGTTTCTGCATCCACACTGTATAATGAAGACTGCGGGGGGGGGATGAACTGAGGATCAGGGAGATAAGATCCCCTTGTATGAAAATTCCCGTCGCGAAGTCGAAAGCGCAAAACCGTAAGTCTCGCGGCGACGGGTTTTCGGGATAGGCTCCAGACGCCTGTCGAGGAGCCTCCGGAAGGGAAGGAAGGCAGCCTCGATCCCGAAGCTTTGCGTCCGGGTTTTGGGATCAGGCTCTAAATGCCCGAGGTACGCAGCGCGTGGAGGAAAAGGTTCTTATCGCTAGAGTCGCGGAAGGCGACCGGGACGCCTTGGGCGAGCTGCTCATGGCCCACCGCACGGCATGTTATTCCTTCGCGCTCCGTCTGTCGCACGATCCGGAGGACGCGGAAGACATATGTCAGGAAAGCTTCGCGCGGGCCGTGCGGGACCCATCAGCTTACCGGGGCGGAGGATCGTTCCGGTCCTGGCTTCTGGGGATCGTTTTGAACGTCCATCGTGAGATGCGCGGCTCCGAGCTGGCGCGACGCAGGCGCGAGAGGAACTATGCCATGTCTCACCCGGTCGATCCCGATGCCGGACGCGGCGTGGAGGCCGAAAGTATCGAAAAGAAGGAACTGCGGGAGGCATTGAACGCTTCGCTCGCGGACATCGAGGAAGATTACAGCCTGCCCATCGTGCTGCATTATGAACAGGGGCTGACTCACCCCGAAGTCGCGGCGATGCTCTCAATGCCTCCTGGCACGGTAAAGACGAATATCCGGCGAGGTCTGGAGAAACTTCGCGCGGCGATGGCCCGCGCCGGTTACGCCGGGATATCCGCGGTCGCCGTCGAGGAAGCGCTTTCCATGGGACCGCACGTAAACGTTCCGGCGAGTCTCGCCGAATACATAAAGGAGCTGACTGGAGGCGGCGCGGGCGGTGGTGGGCGGCCGGGCGATGCGAGGGAGCCGGCCGGCGGCCGCGAGGGGCGTTCCGGACGCGACGGAGACGAGGCCGACTCCAGCCGGCACGATGCGGCGTCAGGCGCCTCCGCCGGAAACCTCGCCGGGACCGCGGCAGGGGGCATCGCGGAGGCCGCTCGCACCGGGAAAGGCGTCGGAGGACTGATGATGAAGATCGGAATCGGGATGGTGGCAGTCGGGGTGGCGACCGGCGTTGCGTTATGGGCGGTCTCGGGCGGAAGGGCGGAGGACCGGGCCGGCGAGAAGACATCGCCGGCCGCGGCGAAGGTTCCGGGCAGGGACTACCCGTACGGCGAAGGGGTGGTATACAGACGGCAGATCGCCGCCATAGGCTCGTTGACCAACGGCGGCTATCAGGACGGACCAGGCCCGCAGATGGAACTTACCGGCGGAGTGGCGCGCGTCATGGCGCCAAATGGAGACTGGTATTTTCTGGATTTCGAAAAGGATATCGTGCTGGTCAAGTACGATGCGAAGAAGAAACGCGCGTTCACCATCGGCTGGGCCGGGCCTTACGGCAAGCGGGGCGGGCCGGCCGAGTGCGCGCGCTTCCGCGGCGGGGGGTATGCCGCCGGCATGGGACTGAGCATGGATTCCTCCGGGAAATTCCTCGTGATCCACGACACCAACAACGACGGTTACCTGTGGAGGATGGACCTTGAGAAAATGATTGTCGAACCTGCCCCGGCGGCCGATGTCGTTAAGGGCGCCGCCGTTAAAGGCACGGCACCGGACGGTTCGATCTACTTCGCGAAGGACGACGGAAAGCTCAAGAAGGCCTCGCCCGACGGGAAGGTCGTTCAGGACCTGGGCGTAACGCTCGAAGGGCCGCTGAGGCTCCCTTCCTACTCCGGCGGCTTTCTGGTCAACGAGAAGCTGAGCCGCCTTTATGCAGGCAGCCGCGACCCGTACAGCCCGTGGGGCGTCTTCTGGTACTGGGATATTAAGACCGGAAAGGCCGCAGGACTGGCCGGACCGAAGAGGATCGGCGACGGGGGTAAGATCGTGGCGCAGGACGGCGGGGAGGTTGACAAGAACTTCCACTGCGCTTCCGGGCCGGCCGACAAGGTGAGTTTCTGGTGCACGGGCGGCCCCGCGTTCGGACCCGACATGGGAGATCGCTACCTGTATCTGCCTGGAGGCGACGAATCCACATGCTCGCGCCTCGACCTCGAAAAGAGATACGTTACGAAGCTTGTTCGCGCCGACCCGAAGGGCGACAGGAGTCTGTGGACTTTCGGCGAAGGCAGACAGGGCAGAGATTACCGTTTCGCCGATCCGTACTGCTGGGCCGGCGCGCCGATATGGGGGCCGGACGGCGAGTTCTACATGACATGGGCGCTGTGCAGCGCCATAGACATTTATACCCCCGTACAGGGGAGCGGGCCGACCGGGACAGGAGGGAGAAAATGAGGATCGCGCGCTTCAGCTCATACTGCGGGTTTCTGGCGTTTGCCTGCGGCGCCGCGGCGCCGGCTGCGGAGGTCGGTCCGGAGGTCGTCCTGCCGGCATCGCCGCGGCCGGCCCATACGCCGGCCGTGGCCTGTGGAGGCGGGAAGTACCTTGTGGTCTGGGAGAGCGGCCGGGCGGAGCATGCGGACATCTACGCCTGCCGCCTTGACGAGACCGGCAGGCTGCTCGACTCCAGCCCCATCCTCGTATGCGGCGCGAAGGAATGCCAGGACCGCCCGCGCGCAGCCTGGGGGAAGGATTGCTGGCTGGTCGTGTGGGAGGACGTCCGCAACGACAGGGACTTCGATGTGTACGCCGCGCGCGTCACGCCTGAGGGCAAGGTTCTTGACCCCGACGGAATCCTCGTAGCCGGCGGCGGAAACAACCAGTGCAGCCCGGATGTCGCGTTCAACGGGGAGAGCTTTCTCGTGGCGTGGCGCTCGTGGGAGAATAACAAGTACATGGCCGCCGGGGCGCGCGTCTCGCCGGGCGGAAAGGTCCTTGATGCGAGGCCGCTGCCGCTGAGCGCCGGCCTTCCGCAAAATTCGGGCGCTGGCGAGCTTAAGGTCGCCTCGGCGGGCGGAAGCTGGATGGTCGGGTGGGCATCCCGTTCCTACGCCCCGCCCGGGGCGCCGGGCGGCCCTGGCGGTCTCTTCCTGAGCGTCGTGGACGGCGCCGGGAAGGCCGCCCTTTCCCATGCGATCAGGAATCAGGGGATGGACAACGTAAAGTCGCCGGTTACCGTCGCCTCGGACGGGAAGGGCGGTTATCTGTTCTCCTGGTACAATGGCACCACCGGAGGACGGAGCGGTACGGATCACGGGATGCCGTACGGCGCGGCGCTTTTCGACACGAGCGGGAAACTGACCGCCACGACTGTCCTTGGCGCGCCGAAGGCCTACGTCCGCATGCCGGCGGCGGCTTTCGACGGCAAGGGCTACCTGATAGCGCACTGGCTGGGACACCGGCGCGATCCCAACAGAGGCTTCCAGGAGGACACCAACAAGATCGTCGCCTTCCTGATCGCGGCCGACGGAAAATACGAAGGCCAGATTGAGGTCTCCTCCGGCAAGCCGAACCCGTCGTACGCCCCGGCGGTCGCTGGCGACGGGAAGGGCAACGCGCTGATCGTCTACGAGCGCCATCCGGCGGACGCGGATCCGCTAGAGACGCCGATACTCATCGCGGCCAGGCTGCTCAGGCGCTGATCGCCTTTCGCCCGCCGGACGCCCCGCACGCGATCCGCCGATAAGTTCACCCGCCACCAGCAGCCTGCCGGGTTGCCCGCTTTCGCCATTGGCGCGCATCAGCAGGATGCGCTAACATTGCTGGCGGCTGAGCCGCCGGGCTCGCCGCCAGGCGGGGAGCCGCGGAACCGCGGGCGGCGGGCGGCAGGCGGCAGGCGGAGCGGCGGGATCGAAGGCGAAGGTCGCGCGAGCGCACATTGCGTGCGCGCGATGTGAGTGGGGGTGCTCCAGGGCGCTGCGAGGCGCCTGCGCAAGCGGGGCGACATTGCAGGAGCGCGATGGAAGGGAGGAGAGACGATGGCCGGCAGGATAAGAGTGACTGTGTGGAACGAGTTCAGACACGAGAAGAAGAACGAGAAGATCGCGAAGATATACCCCGAGGGGATGCACGGGGCGATCGCCAGGTACCTTCGCGAGACCGGCGACTTCGAGGTCCGGACGGCCACGCTGGACGAGCCCGAGCACGGGCTGACCGACGATGTCCTCAACAGTACGGATGTGCTGACATGGTGGGGACATGTGGCCCACAAGGAGGTGAAGGACGAGATCGTGGAGAAAGTCAAGCGGCGGGTCTGGGACGGCATGGGTCTGATCGTCCTGCATTCGGGCCACTATTCGAAGATATTCAAGGCGCTGATGGGTACCGAGTGCGGCCTGAGGTGGCGGGAGATAGGGGAGAAGGAACGCATATTCGTCGTCGAGCCGGGACATCCGATAGCCGAGGGGCTCGGCGATTATTTCGAACTTGAGCACACAGAGATGTACGGCGAAAGGTTCGAGATACCGGCGCCGGACGAGCTGGTGTTTATAAGCTGGTTTGCGGGTGGCGACGTATTCCGGAGCGGGTGCTGCTGGTACCGCGGGCGCGGGAGGGTTTTCTACTTCCGGCCGGGACACGAGACGTACCCGATATACCATGACCGGAACGTGTTGCGCGCCATAGCTAATGGCTGCCGGTGGGCGGCCCTCCCACGCGGCGCCAGACCCGCGACCGGGCACGTCCCGAAGCCGTTTGAGAATATAACCCCATATAAGGGATGACACGATTGCCGCGCCTTGGCGAACGGGAAACAGGCGCGGGCGATCATAGCCGCCAAAAGAATCCGGCGCACCGGCCGGGCATGTTGCGGCCCATGTCGCGAACGCAACGGGACGTCTGGAGCATCATCCGCGGCAGGAGCGGACGCGCGGTCCCGTTGCGCCTTTGATGCGGCCGGGGACAGGGAATTCTCCCTTCCCCACGGACGGCGGATGTCGCGGCGCGCGCGAATCGCCGGCGGTTGCCGGAAGTCGGAGGGATGCCGCATGTCTTCGAAAACGCGCGGAATCGCCGTCCTCGCGTTGTACTTCGCCGCGTACTGGCATGCATCCGTGCTGGAGAAGGGGCCGGGGCGCGCCGTCGCGGAGGGGGGCGAGGCGGCGGGCGGGATGCCGATAGCGGCGGGAGATGAATTCGCGCCGGCGGCTTCGAAGGAGAACCAGCGCTTCCCGGCAGTGGCCTGCGGCGGCGGCGTTTTCCTTGTCGCGTGGCAGGACGGATGGAATGGCGTAGGCGGCGATTCGAACATCCTGGCGGTTCGGATAAAGGCACCGCCGGGGAATGGTGGGGGAACGGCAGTCGGGAACGTCCTCGACGCCGGGCCGATCCGCGTATGCGCATCGTCCGGCGTCCAGGAGGCGCCCAGGATCGCCTTCAGCGGCGGGGTTTTCCTGGTCGTCTGGCACGACTTCCGCAACGGGCGCGACGCGGACGTCTATGGCGCCCGCCTGACTCCGGACGGCAAGCTCCTCGACCCCGATGGCATACCGATAGCGGTCAGACCGCACAACCAGAACTTTCCGCTTGTCTGCGGCGACGGGAAGGATTTCTTGGTCGTATGGCGGGAAGTCCGCTCCGGCCGGACGTATGACCTTGTGGCCGCGCGCGTGGCGGCCGATTCGGGCAAGGCCCTTGACCCCGATGGAATCCCGCTCGCCAGAGACGCTGCCGCCCCTGCGCTCGCGTTTTCCGGCAGACACTATTTCGTCGCGTGGATGAATGCAGATATCAGACGGAAGATCGGCTTCTGCCGCTACGAACCGAAGGATCTGTCGCGCGTGGAGAACGAACCGGTCGCGGTGGGCCACCCTGATGCGTTCGGCCATATCGGGCAGACTGCGATGGCTTCAGGAGATGGGGAGGTCGCGCTGCTGTGGGCGCGCGGCATAGCGCCCGACCCGTGGGGCTGGGGAGGTCCCGGCGCGATAATCGGCGTCCGGATAAGCGGCGACGGCCAGGTCCCGGAGAATAAGGCCTTCAATAAGATACGCTGGTCGCCCGAGGGACGGGAACAGTACGTCAAACGGCTCCTGCCGGGCGTACTGGACACGGCGCGATGGAAGGGATTCGATGGCTGGCCGCAGGGCAGACCGGGAGGATTCAAAGAAGCTGAAGGCGGACTCTGGCCGCACGCCTACCTGGCCGCGACTCCGCTGGCCGGCGCGAAAGGGCGCTATTTTGCCGTCTGGGTTCGCGCCCACATGCAGGGGCTCGGCCAGACCGGCCGCTTCGACATAGTGGGCGGGAGGCTGAAAAGCGGAGAAACATGGGAGGCGCCGGACTGGCCGCCGGCGGAAATAGTTGCTGACGGCGGCGCGGCCACGCTCCCCGCCGTGGCGTCGGGCGCTCCGGACGGGCCGGTACTCGTAGTATTTGAGCGCCACCTTCCCGATGGGAGCGCGGCCGTGAAGGCGAAATTTGTCCGCGTGCGACCGGACCCGTGAGACGCCGGCAGCAGGGGACCGCGAAGCGCGGACCGTAACGTGCCGGATCATCCCGTCCCTCCGGACATTAAACAGGGCCGCGGACCGGAGGGCGAGACTAGAGAGGAGCGTAACGTATGATCCCGAACGCGACAGACGCATCCCTGCCCGCCGCGCGCCGCTTCGGAGCGATCTTGCCCGTCGCCATTATTGCTATCACAGCAGCGTTCCCGGCCGCGGGCGAGGATCGGCCTTCGAGGATATGGTCCACGGAATTCGACGATTGGGTCATCGAGCCGTTCTGCGGAACGCCATCTTCGCCCCTGCCACCGGCGTTCTTCCAGCAAGGCCCGGCATCGGAATCCGGCGGCGGGGGGACTCTCGCCGTCGCGCCGGACGGCGCCGTCTTCGTTGGCAGCGGCACCTTTATTTTCCGCGTCTCGACTGCCGGCCGCGTGGAACTTATCGCCGGCAAACCCGGCGTATCCGGGATCATTGACGGTCCTGCCGACAGGGCGCTGTTCCGCGGCATAAGCCTGATAGCCTTCGGACCGAAGGGCGAGCTTTACGTCCTGGATCAGGGCGCGGCAAGGCTGAGGCAGCTCCTCCCGCGCGAGGGCGGACCGTGGGAAGTCAAAACGATCGTCGGCGCCGCCGGAAGAGGCCAGCGCCGCGACGGTCCGGCCGAAACCGCCACGTTCATCAACCCGTGCGGCATGACCATATTCGACGACGGACGCATATTCTTTATGGATAACGACTGGCTGAGAGTGCTGGAAAACGGCGTGCTGACCACGTTGAACCCGAAGGGCGGACACGGCCAGGACGATCCTCCGTGGGAGGATCCGAAGCCCCTGGAATCGGCCAGGTTCCGGATACTTTTCACGAACAACTGCATCACATCCGACGGGAAGAACCTCCTGTACGTCGCCGACATGTGGAATAACGTACTGCGGGAGATCAATCTGGAAAAGAAGGAGATACGGATTGTCAACGGTGGGCCGATGCGCGGCAAACCGGGATCCGGTACACCGAAAGGCACCGACCCGTTCCGCGACGGTCCGGGCATGGAGATGCGGTTCCACCCGGGCGGAGGCGTGACGACCGCCTGGATGGACAGGGTCACCGGCAACATTTATCTGGGCGTCGCTGACGACAGGCCACATATCCGGACCCCGGACGGGTGGGTCAGGACGCTCAAGGACGAGATCGGCCTTCCAGTGGCCCGCGATGGGGAGGGAAGGATATATTCTTCGATCAGAGGCGGGTTCGTGAGGCTCCGGAAGTTGAAGCCCGGGGAAAAGCCTCCAGAACCGGAACGGGCGGAAGCCAGGGAGGAACCGCTCTTCCGGCGCGCGCCATTCGATCCGAAAACAATCCCGGCTGACGTCGGTCGCTTCGTCATTGGCAAGCCGAACCGTCCGCCGACGATAGACGGCAGGGACGATGATGAATGCTGGAAGTCCGCTCCGTCGTTTCAGCTGCGCCGCCCCGACGGTTCACCCGCACGGGAGGCGACGCGGACCGAGGCGCGGATGCTGGCCGACGAGCGGAATTTCTACCTGTTCGCGCGGTGTCGCGAACCGCTGCCGGCCGAACTTAAGGCGCCCGCCCGCAACCGCGACGACGACGGCTTCTGGAACGACGACTACCTGGAAGTCTTCCTGCTGCCGGGGCTGGATCCGAGGGAACCGGCCTGCCAGATAATGGTCAACCCGAGAGGACAGACCTGGGATGGCAGGGGCAGGAACGCCAAGGCATGGAATCCGAAGCTCGACATCAAGACCGCCTCGGAGGAAACCGCGTGGACCGTGGAAATCGCCGTACCGCTGGCTGAGGTGCCCGGCGGAGCCGGCCAGGGGCTGTGGCGCGTCAATGTCGGGCGCTCGCGCCCCAGGCGCGGATCCGACGCGGCCCAGGAGACCACATGGTCCGTCCTGTACTCGACCAACAGCCACCTGTACGAACGCTTCAACGTCGTGGCGATCGAGGCCCTGGGCGGGAAGCTGCCCTGATTCCGCCGCCTCTGCGCCTGCATCCCCGCACGGAACGGGATGCTGACCTCCGCGGCGGATCCGCTCTCCTTCGCGGGAACTCATCCGGAAAACTCCGGCCGGGTCCGACGCTTCAGCCGCGGAAGCGCCCCGACCGCCGCAGGAGTTTTTTGACGGGCTCTTATTGAGGTCTTCGCGTGAATTCCCCGGGACTCCGCGGCAAGGCTCCCTTCGATGCTGAAGGCCGCTTTCTCTGCTTCGCATTCTTGCGGCGGGGCAGTACCCGGAGCGTCAGGGCTGCCGTTCCCACAGGCGATAGCGGCCGAGGATGGCTCTGCCGGTTCTGATCAGGCCGGCCCTCTCGTAGGTTATCTCGATCGGCGCCCCAGGTCCCAGGCTCTTTATGAGCGATACGAACCGGCCGGTCTGTTCCAGGGAAGTTTCGGTGAACGTCCTGCCGTTGGTTTCCAGGATGAGGTCGCCAACTTTCAGCCCGATCTGGTCGGCCGGGCTTCCCGACTCGATGGCCAGCACAAGCAGTCCCTCCGCGGCCACCGGCCGGCCTTCGGCATCCACGAGGCGGCCGCCGATGATGACGCCGAGCAGAGGCCTGCCCGATACTCTGCCGTCCGGAGAGCCGATTTCTTCGCCCCACTGGGCCGTCCCGTCCATGACGAGGGACACGTCCCTCGCGCGAACCGGCAACCGTCCGGTCTCCTCCCGCGCCGCAGGGATCTCCGCGCGCCCTCCGCCGCCGGACGTCTCCCGGGCTGATCCCGCGGAGGAGTCAGGCGTCGCGGCGGCGTTCGGATTCGCCATGGC
>JAOACM010000835.1 GCA_026417845.1 Planctomycetota bacterium
GTCGTACATAGTGCTGCCGAGAGTCGGGGAGGACGGGAACGGCGGCGGAGGAGAATTCCGGGAAGGGACTCTGTGGCCGGAGATCAGGACCGCAGCCGCCGAGGCCGAGCGGCTTTCGAAGGAGGTGTTCCCCGACCTGAGGATCGGCCTGCTCCACGGCAGGATGAGCGGGGAGGAAAAAGAGAAGGCGATCGCCGATATGAGGGCCGGAAAAATTCAGGTCCTGGTCTCGACGATAGTGGTTGAGGTCGGGGTTGACCTCCCGAACGCCACGGTAATGATGATAGAAAACGCCGAGCGGTTCGGGCTTTCGACGCTCCATCAGCTCCGCGGCAGGATCGGCAGGTCGGGGTTGAAATCGTGGTGCTTCCTGATGGCCCGGGCGGAGACGGAGGATGCCAGGGAGCGGCTGCGGATCATGTGCGAGACCCGTGATGGTTTTCGTATAGCGGAGGAGGATTTCAGACTGCGGGGACCGGGCGAATTCTTCGGGACATCCCAGCATGGGATGCCGGAGCTGAAAGTCGCCGACATATTCAGGGACGAAGTCCTGCTGATGCAGGCCCGCGAGGATGCGCAGCGGGTGATCGAGGACGACCCGGATCTCTCGAAACCATCCAACGCCGCGTTGCGGGCCAGAGTGGAAAAGGTATTCTCCGGCAGGCTCGGTCTGGTGGATGTCGGGTGAGGGACGCGGTACCTGGTCGCCGCGCTCAGGCTGCGGCTGCTGTTTGCGGAGGTGCGCCTGAATGGGGCGGCAACAACGGCGCCGCAATATAAGGCGGATACGCTCAGGCGCTGCGCCAACAACAAACATATGGGCGCGGCAAACAATTACGGGACGCGGCTGTCTCTTATACACATCT
>JAOACM010000836.1 GCA_026417845.1 Planctomycetota bacterium
GGATGGACCGGGCTGGACACTGCGGAAACCCTGGGTGCCGCAGAAGTTTTTGAATATGCTCGAAGCAGAAGGGGCGCAGGCCGTTCCCCTCCGGCGGCTGCTGCCCCCCGTCCGCGCGAGCGTCGCCACCTCACCCTGGAATCTGTCCAAAGTGTAATTGCTTACCGCGTTCGGGCAGCACTACTGCAGCGGCGTGCCCGAACGGCGCAACAGTGGCGCTACTGCAAATGGGGCCGCTCGGAGATCCACGCATTTACGGCCATGCACCATGTCCGCTGCGACCCCACATATGGATACGGCAAACAATTACGTCCAGGGACTTCGGTAAGCGCCCGGTTATGTGGTAATTGTTTGCCGCGCTCAGGTTGCGACCGCTGTTTGCAGCGGTGTGCCCGAATGGGATAGCTATGGTGTCACAACAAGCGGATGCGCTCGGGCGCCGCGCCCCCGACATGCGGGCACTGCAGGCAGTCGCCTCGCGTCTCCGTCCGGTTCACGGCTTTCTGGCCACGATAAGCAGGCCGTGGCCCCAGAGGCGCTCAAGCGACCTGTCAAAAAAGCGTATGACAGCGAAGAGGGGGGGGACGACATACCGCAGGATTTTTGCGGATGGACTGGAATCGGAAGCGGTCGCCGCCGCGATGCATGTGGCCGGCAGCGGACCTGCTCGGGGCGAGGCGTCGCAGGGAGGCCCGGGCCGCAGGCCCAAAACCCGTGCGGCGGCCACCATGAGCGCATCGGCGATCTCCGCGACTGGACCGGCGAACAGGCGCGTTGCCTCCACGCGGAGTCCGGCTGCATCCAGAAGCGCCGCCAGCCCGGCGGCCGTATAGCCCTCGCGCACATGTCCAAGCGCGGCATCGTCCGTTCCCAGCGCGCGCCTGAGGCGGTAAAGGAACCGTCCGGCAACCGGTACAGTG
>JAOACM010000837.1 GCA_026417845.1 Planctomycetota bacterium
CGGCCAGCTCTACGTGCTCGACGACCGGGCCAACCACGGATGTTTCGCCCTCGGCAATTCAGCCCTCCACATCTTCCGCCGTGACGGTTCCTACGAACGGACGATCAAGCCATTCCCCGCCGGCATCGCTCCGGAGAGAGTCAAGGCGACTGGCGCCTTCCTCGACGGCGAAGGCCGGCTCGTTCCGCTCATCCATCGGGTATTGAGCATGACCGTTTATCCGTACGAGGATTACCTGTGGCCCCAGCAGTTCGGGCTTACGCCCGACGGCCGGGCGCTGCTGGCTGTAGTCCCGCCGACCCTTTTTGCAGAGGCATGGACTCCCCACCTCGCCCTGGTGGATCCGGACGGGGGGATTTCCCAGGAATCGTACGCCGGCCCCGCGCTTGGAAAGGGACTGGCTTGGGCGATCCCCTCGCGCAAGGATCCCAACGTCATGGGCGGACCGGCGCTGGCGGTCGGAGCAGGAGGGAAGTTCGCCTACCTGGTTGGCGTCGCGGTCAGGGAGCAGAACCTGCCGGCCGTCTACCGCGTGCCGCTGCCGGCGCGCGGACCGGCGGAGGTTTTCTTCGGAGATCCCGGCGCGGCCGGTTCCGACGAGAGGCATCTCAAGGACCCGCAAGGAATAGCCGCCGATGGGAAAGGGCTGGTCTTTGTCTCCGATCGCGGCAACAACCGGATCGTCGTCGTAAGCGAGGCTGATGGGAGCTTCGCCGGTTCGTTCCATGTGGATGCGCCGTCCTGGGTGGGGATCCATAACCGGAGCGGAGCGGTCTACGTCCGCAGCGGAGAGAACGTCTTGAAGTTTTCGGGTTTCAGGGAACCGAAGGAGCTGGCAAGACTGGCGCTTCCGCCGAGAGGAACCGACGACCCTCGTTTCCGGTGGTCGCTCGCGCTGGACGGGACGGCCGACCCGACTG
>JAOACM010000838.1 GCA_026417845.1 Planctomycetota bacterium
CAGTAGAGATAGACGGGTCCCTTGCGCTTGCGAAGGCGATCCGGAAGAGGTTCGGGGCGGATGCTGTGATTCAGCGTTGTCAGGTGCACAAGAAGCGGAATGTGTTGGAGCATCTGCCTGATTCGCTTAAGTGGCAGGCCAGGATGCGTATGAATGCTGCGTATGGGATGGAGAGCTACGAGGAGGCGAGGAAAGCGCTGCTGGAGACTGTCAGGTGGTTGAGGAAGCACAGCGAGGGAGCTGCGCGGAGTCTTGAGGAGGGGTTGGAGGAGACGCTGACGCTGCACCGGCTTGGAGTGCCTGAGGTTCTGCGGCGTGTGCTAAGTTCTACGAACATGATCGAGTCGCTGTTTGGGAACGTGAGGATGCTTACGCGGGACGTGAAGAGGTGGCGAGGGGGAGACATGATGCGGAGGTGGGTTGGTACGATGCTGCTTGAGGGGGAGAAGAAATTCCGCAGGATTCGAGGGCATAAATACCTGCCGATGCTGATGGAGTCGTTACGTTCTTGGAAGTCAGTTGCCCGGGGGGCCGTTGGAGGGTAATATCGGATGAGTCCGCCCGCCGCCCCGAATTTCAACGGGAAGCGGGACAAGGCCGTTCAAAACAGTTAAGGAGGTCGCTGAACACATCTGGGGGCGTTGCCGACGATGACGGTGTTCAGACTGGCGCGCGAAGGGCAGGAGGGTACGCAAGGCTCTGGCGAGAGGCGTGTTTGTAATGTAATATTGGCAGGTCCTGCGATGGGGGTTGCGTTGCGGGAATAAGGGAGCCGGTTGCGTTGCGGATTTTGAGGAGCCGCTGCAAGATAGGACGTGGCAGGCGGTCGCCGGGAGATGGGCATCGGTTTACCTCCATACTCTCTCGAAAATCGCGGAGGACGCAGATCCGGGGCTGTGCGTTCCATTACTGTAAGAC
>JAOACM010000839.1 GCA_026417845.1 Planctomycetota bacterium
CGATGATGCGCTGAAACCGGGGGAGAAGGTCCTGATCGTTGACGACCTTCTGGCTACCGGCGGCACCTGCGAGGCAGGTATCCGGCTCTGCGAGCGGCTCGGGGCCGACGTGATCGGCTGCGCCATGGCAGACCTGGACGGCGACGGAACGCCGGAGGTGCTGCTGGTTGACAAGCGGGCCAAGAAGCTGCTGGTGCTCTCGCGGGGTCCGCAAGGCGCCTACCGGCAGGTGGACGAGCACGATATCGGCGATTTCCAGTTCCGCGGGATCGAAGTCGCGGATGCAGATGGGGACGGCAATCCCGACGCGGTGCTTTACGGCCAGGACCGCTTCGGCATCCTGTACGGCGGCGCGAAGGACCCGGAGTGGGACGAGGCGGGGTTCTACGAGAGCGATGCCAGGGATGCGCATCTCGTGTTGGTGACGGCGGGATCCTTCTTTGGCGGAGCGACCCACGCGGTGGTCGTGGATGCCAGAAACAACACGGTCGAGATACTTTCGCTGGCGCCGAAAGCCGGCGGGGAAGGAATCGCCATCAGAAGGAGCGCCAGGTTCAAGGTCTTCGAAGCCAAGTCGTTCCGCGGGAGACGGGAGGCGCCTACGGAGAATGAGCCGCGCGAAGCGGCCATCGCGGACGTCACGGGGGACGGGAAGACTGATCTGATCCTGCTCTGTCACGACAGACTGCTGGTATACCCGCGGGAATAATTCCGGCAGCCGTCCGGAAGGCGGGCGCACCAGCCCCGGCTTTTCCATGCCGGCTCCTTCCTTGCTGATGCGCACGGGAGATCACAGGTGCGTTTCCCGATGCCGCCAAGGGCGCGGGGGCGCCGCTACACTCCGGTTCCTTCTTTGAAGCGGCGGCGCGCGCGGTTCGCGAGGATATGCGCGCGCCGGATCGG
>JAOACM010000840.1 GCA_026417845.1 Planctomycetota bacterium
GCGGGGGCACCCGTCGCTATCAGGATGGCGGCGTATTCCCGGCGCAGATGCTCCAGCGTAACGTCCGTGCCGACGTGGGTCCCGGGCCGGAATCCGGCGCCCATTCGCAGGATCGCCCCAATGTCCGCGTCCAGATCTTCCAAAGGAAGTCTGAAGCGGGGAATAGCATAGCGCAACATTCCGCCGGGCATGTCGTTGCGATCGAACAGAACACAGGCGTGGCCCATCCGGAGCAGGTAGTACGCCGCGGAAAGTCCGGCCGGCCCGGCACCGACGATCGCCACGCATTTCCCGGAAGGACTGGCAGGCGGCCGGCCTTCCGGTATCCCTCCCGAACCTTCCCGGTACCCTGACTTCTCCGGTCCGGCCGGCATCAAATCCGAGCGTTCCCCTCCGGAAACGCCTTGCGCGGCGGCCGGCACGGTCTCGCAAGCATCGCGCGGCGCCATCCCGTGGCCAGCCCTCCCCGCGAACCTTTTGAGCGCGCAGATCGCCACCGGCCCGTCCAGCTCGCCCCTCCGGCAGATCCGCTCGCAGAACCGCGGGCATATGCAGCCAAGCGATGCCGGGAACGCTATGCGCTCCCTGGCCACCATCCCTGCTTCGAAATATCTGCCGGCGGATATGAGTCGTATCATCCTCGGAATATCCATGCCGGCCGGACAGCCGATCGTGCATGGCCCTTCGCAATCCCCGGCATGGTCGGACAGGAGCAGTTCTATCGCCGCCTTCCTCGCTTCGCGCACTTCTCCTGACGAAGCGATGACACGCATTCCGTCGGAAGCTCTCAACCCACAGGCCGGCAGAAATCCGTCCCGTCCTTCCAGCCTGACCAGGCACACGAAACACGACGTCCGCGGTTCCAGCCCGTCCAGATGACACAGCGTCGGTATGGGTATGCC
>JAOACM010000841.1 GCA_026417845.1 Planctomycetota bacterium
ACGTAGGTCACGCCGTTGACGACGGTGCGCTGGTAGGAATGATCGTGGCCGGCAAAGGCCAGCTTCACCCCATGCGCCTCCAGAAGCGGCCGGATGTATTTTCTGACGCGGAAGGTGCTGCCATGGCGGGCTGAGCTGTACGGCGGATGGTGCGCGAAGAACACCTTGAAAGGCTTAGTGCTTGAGGAAAGGTCGCTCTCCAGGAAGGCGTGCTGGACGGAGCCGGGCTTGAAATTCCTGTTTGTGTTCACGGTGACGAAGTGGGCGGCGCCCCAGTCGAATCCGTAACAGCGGCCTTGTGGTGTCCCGTCAGGCGCCTCGAAGTAAAGCGCCATCCGCTTATTTTTCCCCTCGTGGTTCCCGCGCGCCAGAAAGTAAGGTACCTCGGCAAGCAGCGGCCGCGCCGTGGGGAAAAACTCGCTCTTCCAAGTGCTCCCATCCGAGAAGTCGCCATCCCCGAAGGTGTCCTTGATCGTTCTGACCACCGGATGAAGGAAGACGGGTCGGAAGTCGCGAACCTTGTCAGCCTTCTCCGATATGGCGTCCCCGCAGTGCAGGACGAAGGCCGGATCGAACATGGCGCCGGCGATAGTGGTTATCCGGAAGTGCTCTTTTTTGTTGTCTATCGTATCGGCGAATACAAGGAACGTGAAACCGGTTCCGTCGCCTGCCGGGGCGGTTCTGAACGTTCCCTCGCCTGAAGCTACGGATCCTAGCGCAACGCGGTAGTAGTACTTCGTATCCGGGGCAAGGCCCGTGAGCCTTGCGCGGGCTACCCACGCGCCGCCATTCCGCATCGTACCGTCCCACCGGAGGCGGCGCTTCTTTTCCGCCGGAGCGGTCAGGCCGTATGCCGGAGTCGGGCCGTATTCCACATGTCCGATTTCGTCC
>JAOACM010000842.1 GCA_026417845.1 Planctomycetota bacterium
GCTCCTGCCAGAGGAAAGTCGGCGGCGCAAAATCCGGCGGAAAGACCGTTCCTTCTTCGGGGTAATGCACGATAACTCGGGCAGGGAGCGAGCTCTCCTTGCCAGTTCGGCTCTGCCCGTCCGGCAGAAGCCCCGCTGCGAGCCCCAACAAAACCAGGCACGCGCCCCGTCCGGCCAGCCCCGCCTGCATCCCGCTATCAGCATACTCCGCTTCACGGTCCGGCTGGAGCGCGCCTCGTGTGCTCTGGGGGACCGCGACGTGCGGAATGCAGCAATAACCCTGGAGCGGACATGCTCAAGACGAGGACGGCGGCTGCGGGAGTCGGGGAGGTCGGGCTCGCTGACACGCGGGTGTTAACATTGAATGCTTGTGGCCGCCAAAGACGATCCGGCACAGGAACCTAAAGTACTCCGATAGTGGCAGCCGGGGTCGCCGCTCGCGCTTCGCGGAATGCAGGCAGCCAGGGCTTGTGAATGAGTTTCGATCATGACAGCCATTCGGCCAGCAAACTGGCCGCCGCTCCTCTGCTCCTCTACGGCGTGCTCGCCGCCCTCGCCGGACTTGTGCTCTTCGCAGCCGGCTCTGCCGCCGACATCGTCCTGCACGCGTGGGGAAAGACCGCAATCCCGGGTTGGGTCGAGCGACTCTATCTGGCTTCGGGTGTCGCCCTCTGGACGGGAGCTGCCCTGTCAGCGATTGACCTTATCGTTCTGTTAAAGGGCAAGAGGCGGGAGCGCACTGTAACATGGGCCCCTCCCGCCAACCCGGCGCTCACGGTCGTCCTGACCGCTTACAACGATGAGGCCAGCATCAGTCAGGCTGTCCGTGATTTTGCCTCCCACCCCGCCGTCCGCCGCGTCATCGTCGTGGACAACAACAG
>JAOACM010000843.1 GCA_026417845.1 Planctomycetota bacterium
CCTCCCACTCTCGGACAAGCGCATCCGTCGGCGTCTGCGATACAACCATCACATCCGCCTGGTCAACCATTTTTGAAAGACTCTCTCTAAAATACGGAAACGGCGGCACTCCAAACACAACTTCTTCAATAAATTCATTCACTTCAATTGACCAATCCAGCACAACCCGCAATAACTCATTCCCCCGTTCAACTTCTCTTTTAAGCGCTGGATTGCCCAGTTTTGTTTCTCTGCCTATCCATTCCTCGAGCGGTTTCGTATCCATTATTTTAACGCCGCGCGCTTTAATTTCATCCCTCTCCCCGCAAAGATTTAAACATCTAACAAGAGACGGAAAACGATTTATACCACGCGTCTTGGAATAAAGATTCACAAACTCCCATACCTCACGGGCGTATTTGCTCGCTGCCTGAAGACGAAAATGTTTAATGAACATCGGAGTAAAACACTCCTTGTGCTTTATCTCCATCGTATCGAACACACACCCGTCAGAATCTATTCCAATGAAAAATTCCTTCTCCGGTTTTAACTCCATCAATTTGCGAATATCATCCATGGCACGTTTGTTCTTTTTGGTGTTATATCCCCGTCGGTTGTGGTACGGATGGGCTCCAGCCCATCCGCTATTTCTTTATCCTGGGAAGGATGGATTCCCCCCGCTGTCTGTTCTCCCGCACATACAAGGGGAGTGTCCTTTCCACTTAATTTCTACGCCAATTTTTAAATAACGAGCAAAACATTAAAACTTATTTCTATAACAGCATGCAGTTTATTTAGTCATCAAATTGCCGTCTGAATCAATCAGTTTAATCTCGCCAAAATTAAGTTCCTTAATTGAAGACTCTATTTTAGAACGGTCGCCAACAACCACCCAAACCG
>JAOACM010000844.1 GCA_026417845.1 Planctomycetota bacterium
GTACCGTCGTCCGCCTTCGCGGAGCTGTTTCCTCCGCCGGCAAGCACCTGACGCACGTCGCGCCCGAATTCGTTCGAAAGCCCGACTAATTCGCGCAGAATGACATCGGTTTTCACTCGCCAGAGCCTCCGGTCTGCCGCTATCCAGGGAGGGGCCGCGGGCCGGGAACGCCGCCCACCGCCATGTATCCGGCCTTCCCTGCCTGCGGACCGCTTCCCGCTCTGCGCGCCTCCGCCAGGCAGTTTCTTCCTCATCTCCACCCTCCCCGCCGGCGCATAATG
The DNA here is from genome assembly GCA_026417845.1 of Planctomycetota bacterium. Lineage (GTDB taxonomy): Bacteria > Planctomycetota > SZUA-567 > H5-PLA8 > CALKMO01 > CALKMO01. Next base: position 282 of record JAOACM010000844.1, read on the forward strand.
TAAATCCGCCTGCGGCCTCTCCGCAAGGAAACGGCGTGTCTCCGGCGCACGGACGGACGGCGCGCGATCCGAATCCTGCCGGCGGGGCAGCGGAACCGCGTTGCCGGGCGGGGGCGGCGGGAAGCGGAGACGAACGCCGCCACGCCCCGGACCCTGAGGTTCAAGCCAGAAAATCGCCGACCATGTCGGCCACCATGCGGGCGATGGCCGGGCTGGCGGTAAGCCCCGGGGATTCGATGCCGGCGAGGTTGAAAAAGCCAGGCGCACCTGCGGCCGCTTCGTGCGCTACGTGGAAATCGCGCGGCGGCTCGCCCGGTCCGGACAGTTTCGCCCTTATCCCGCTCATGTCCGGGGCCAGGTCCTCAGATTCGATAAACGGCAGGAACGGCCGGACGCTTTCGCAAAAAGTCTTCGCGAGCGCTCTGTCCACCGTGTAGTCCTCTGTCCCGACATACTTCGCATCCGGTCCCAGCTTAAGGCCGCCCCCGAGGTCAACAACTGTATGGATGCCCAGCCCGGCCAGGTCGCGGCTAGGCACCGGGTAAACCAGAGAGCGCACCATGTTGCGCTTGAGCCCGCGCACGGA
>JAOACM010000086.1 GCA_026417845.1 Planctomycetota bacterium
CCCGCCGACACCGGCCGGCCCGGGCGCCCGGCGCTACCGCCCCTCCGCCCCATCCCCTCCGTCCAGCCCCCTCTCCAACGCTTCGCGCAGCCGCCGCAGACAGGCATCCAGGGCTTCGCGGACGCGCTCCGCGTCCGGGGCGATCCTGCCGCCCGGCCGCCGCAGGCCGGTCCGGTCCGGTCCATCTTCCAGAGCCGCAGATATAAGTTCCTGGAGCTCCCGCATCGCGGCCCCGCGCGCCGGGTCCGGTCCCTTCGCCGCATACCGCTTCTCCAGTTCCCCGACCCTGCGGCGGTGAGCCTCCAGGTATTCTCTGATGCGCCCGGCCCTGTCGCGGGCATCCGCCGCGGCAGCCGCGCCGGCGCCGCCCGATTCCGACGCGGCCCTTTCCAGGCGCGCCAGGTCCGCCGAATACGTCTCCACGAGTTCCATGTAAGAATCCAGCTCGCGGCGCTCCCGCGTGCCCGGTGCCGGCAGCAGGCATTTTTCCTCCTCCCGGCGGAGGTACCCCAGGAGATCAGGCAGGCTCCATTCCGCGCGCGTGAGCCACGGCGATACGACGAAGGCTTCGTGCCGGCCGATCCGCGCCGGCCCAGCGGCGCCCGCCCGGGACACCTCCGCCCGGCCCGACAGCACTATGACGATCAGCTCGGCGGCGGGCCGCTTCCGCCCGGCGGCCGGGCCCGGCTCCGGCCCGCGTTCCGGAGGCGTTTCGATTTCGGCCGCGTGGGCCGCGAAGATGCCGGCAAGGAATTCCGCAATGCCTCCGCCACCCCGGGGCTCCGGCTGCCAGGCGGGCCGGTCTTCCGCCGGGCGGCCCGCACCGCCATCGGGACGCGGGCATGATTGCCCGGCCGCCGGACGCCGGGCCGGCACCGATACGAGGAAATCGCCCCGGCCCGATATCGAGGCGCCGGCCGCCTCTACGGCTATTCCGGCGGAAGGGCCGGCGTGGACGGAGGCAGTGCCCTCCAGCAGGGCGATGTCGGCGGCGCGGCCGAACATCGGGGCCGTGGGCTTCAGGAAGACTGCCCCGGGCGTAAGGCGCACGGCGGCATCGCTCCCGCACCTCAGGACGGCCGGGGAATCCCCGGCGACCCGGTATTCGATCCCGCCCGGGGCCAGCATTCCGCCAGCCGCCACCGGCGAATCGCCCGCCAGCACCACGCCGGAACCGACGGACACCGGCGCCGGTTCCGGTCCCGACAGCCGCCTGACCGCGACCCAGCCAGCCGCGAGCGCCGCGACGGCGGCCGCGGCCGGGAGCAGCCGGCGCGCAAGCCATCGCCTCCGGGACGCCGCAGGTCCCTCGCGGAATATGACCGGCGAGGCCCGGTCTCTGGCGGCGGCGCGGATCCCTTCCCCGGCTGTCGCGTCTCCGGGAACGGTGCGATCCGGTGGGCCGGGTATACGGCGCCCGGCGCCGCCGGCAGGACCGGCATTATCGGCGCGGCCGCCAGGCCCGGAAAGGTCGGCGGTGCCGGCCGGAACTATGTTCCCGTCAGCGTCCGCGACGGGAGCGTCACGGAGGCCCGCCCCGTCCAGGCGCGAAAGCACCGCCGCCCGGAACGGATCCGCTCCGTCCCGCAGCCCGGCCCACGCGACGGCCTCTTCCAGCAGGCGCGCGGTCTCCAGCGTCCGCTCCCGCTCCGACCGGCAGGCCGCGCACGTACTGATGTGCGCTTCCAGCCTGGCGCGGCCTCCGGCGTCAAGCTCGCCGGAAGCCTCCAGCGCCGTCAGCATGGCCGCCGTTTCGCAATCGCAGCCGATGGTTCCCATCCCGCCCGCCTTCGAAAAGGCGCCCGATACCGGAAGGCGCCCCGGAACAGCGCTTCGAACGATCCCAGCCGTCGGCCGCGCCTCACCCGAACCCGGCCTTCTCCATCGCCTCCCTCAGCAGCCCCAGTCCGCGCGACAGCCTGCTGGTCACGGTCCCGAGCGGCACGCCCCGCCGCGAGGCTATCTCCGCGCAGCTCAGGCCGTTGACATACCTGTCCACGAGCGTGCTCCGGTACGGCTCCGGAAGCTCCTCCATCAGACGCAGCGCCGCCAGGTATTTTTCGTGCCTGGCTTCCGGCGTCGAATCCGCGTCCCCCTGACCGGCGCCGGGTCCGCCGGCCGGGAGCGACCGGATTTCCGACAGGGCTTCGAGCGAAGGGCCTTCCGCCGATTTCCGCCGCGTGTGCCCCAGCGCCACGTTGCGGGCTATCCTGCACAGCCACGCGCCGAACAGCTCCGGCCGCCGGAGCTGCCCCAGCGATCTGTAGGCCAGCAGAAACGTCTCCTGCGCCATGTCGTCGGCCAGATGCCGGTCGCCCGCAAAACGCCTCGTCGCCAGCCTCACCACCCCCTGGTATTTCGATACCAGCGCGCCGAAGGCCTCGCGATCTCCCGCCAGCACCCTGGCCACGATCCCGGCGTCTTCCGCGGCGGACGGCTCGATGCTGTCCTTCCCAGGATTTCCCACGGTTACCGCACCTTTTAAAGATGAGGTTCGCGGCGGATTGCTGCACGGCCGCTGCAGAAAGCGGGACCGGCCGGACGACGCGGCCGCGGCGGACTCTTCGACGGCCCCGGGCATCGCGGAATCCGCGCGGGAGGAATCAGGGCTGCCATGTGATCTCGCCTGTAATGGGCCTGTCGAACTCCTTCAGCGCTACCGATGCCGTTCCGTCGGCCGCTACGACGACGATGCGGTTCCCGGCCCCGGTTTCCGCGACCGCGATGTGAGAGCCGTCCGGCGACCAGCAGAAACTCTGAATGGCCGATCCGGGACGGGGCCTGTATATCTCACGCGTCGCGCCTGTTCCGCCCGTATCCCTGATGCCCAGCCACTGGCCTGTCTCGTCGAAGCAGCGGATCGCCAGCAACGGCTTCCCGTCCGGCGAGAATCTGGGAGCGGCGACCCCGGCGCGGCCGTCGAGGACATCACCCCCTCCGGTTTCCGCCGTATCATCTTCCCCGTCCTCCGCCCCCGCTCCGTCGCCTGTCCCCCGGTTCTTCGATGTTTCCTCACCGGCGCATCCTTTCGCCGTCGGATCTTCGATCCGGCCGGAAGCCAGATCGAGAGAGACGCTTCCGCCCTTCCATATCGCTTTGCCGCTCCTCCCAATCTCGCGTCTGGTTGCCCCGAACAGGGCGCGCCTGCCTTCGGGGTCGAAGGCCAGTCCGGTCAGGGCGGAATAATGGCTTCGCGTGAGGCGGTACCGTTTACCGGTCCTGACATCCAGCGCGAACAGATCGAAGGCGGCCGAGGAGGAGGGCGCCGAGTACAGCGCGAGGGAGCCGTCAGGCGAGACGGCCAGGGAGGTCAGCGACCCGAAGGATCCGGGGATCATGCGGGTCTCCCGCGTACGGGCATCGAGGACCCAGCCTTCGCCAAGATTCGCCGGCCCGCCGTCAGGTCTGGAAAGCACCAGGCATATCCTGCCGGAGACGTTGGATGCGCGGATGCGGCCGAGCGCGGTTCTGGCGCGCATGGCGACCTCCGCGTTCCCTGCCGCCGCCGCCCTTTCCAGGTACGGGATGGCCGGCGTCCCCAAGGCCTCCAGCTCCTTCTGCGCCTTTTCCCTGGCGAAGAAGTCGTCGTCGTCGAGCCCGCGGACGAGCGCCTCGATTTTTCCCGCCACGTCCGCGGCCGCGGCCCCTTCGCCGCCGGTTCCCGCCGGGCCTTTCGAGGCATCCGCGGCGCCGCCTGCCTGCCGGCCGCCGGCGGTCCCGCCCGCTGTCCCGGCCGGGATTCTTCCGGCGGTTTTCACCCCGGTTCCCCCCACGGCCCTGACTTCCGCCGCGCCGTCCTCCCCCTCCTTCGCGCCGCCCGCACCGTCCGGGCTGCCCGCGGCCCCGCGCCCCCCGGCGGCAAGCGGCGGGAAGGATCGCGGATCGGACGCGGCCGCCTCGGATTTCGGCACGAGACGGTAGCCGGTCGAAAGGTAGGCGCCGAGCGGACCGGGCTTCAGCGTCACGACGATCCGCCGCCCTTCGCGTTCGAGGACCGCCTCGATGTCCGCGCCGGCCCTGGCCGGGTCGTTCATGACCTGGTCGCGCGCCATGAGGACGTCGCCCATGTCCGCCAGCGGACCCCGGCCGTCGTAGCTCAGCAGAAAATCGCCGCTCTTCATCCCCCGCGCCTCGCCCTGGCTGCCCTCCAGCAGCCCGTCCACTCTGACGCAGGGGACGAGGACGCATCGCGCCAGCTCGGCCGCCGCGGCGCGGATGACCGGCATGGGCGTCCCGTCGCGGCCGGGGCTGAAGCCGGGCCGGACGATCCGTTCGCCGGAGTCCGAGTCGAATATCGAGTGTACGGCGGCGGGATGGACGCCCTCCTGCTCCCGGCCCGGCGCCGGCGCGCCGGCCGGCGGGAACGGGGCGGACGGCGGGTTCAGCAGGTACAGGCCCTTTCGGCGCGGAAAAGATGCGGACTCAGCGGGGACCCACAGCAGCAGCAGGACCGGGCGTCCGTCGCCGGCGCGGCGCTCGAAAAGCCCGGCCGTCGCGCGGTTGCCCGCCGCGGCGCGGAAGACCTCTCCGACCCCCGGCCCGGAGACCTTCCTGAAGATAATCTCCCGGCACTCGAAGACGAATTCCTCCGGAACCCCTTCCCCGTTCTCCGCCGCGGCTTCTTTCCCGGGCGTTCCCTTCACGACGCATACGACGGCCGCGTCCGCGAAAGCGAGCATCCTGGCGACCTTCTCCACCTCTCCGGAAACTTTTCCCTCATCGGCAGGACCCGCCCCGGAGGCCCCGTTTTCCGCGGCGCGGATTCCCGGCGCGGCGGCAACAGCCATCAGGATCATCGCCGCCAGGATCGCGGCCGGGACGGTGCGCATCTCCGCCGCTACCCGGTGGGCCGCCGTATCGCGGAGCGGCGCCGCCGTATCCCGCGCCGCCCGGACGCCGCTGAAGGCCGCCCGGACCGGCCCGCCGCGGCTGAAAAACCGCCGCGGCGATCCCTGCGCGAAGTTTCCGGCCCCGGCCGCCCGCCTATCCGCCGCCATCCGCGCTATCGCCGGCATCTCCATTCTCCCCGCTCTCCCCTCCCGCCAGCTCCCCCCAGCCTTTAGACGGCGGCACCAGCCACCGCGCGACAGCCGTCCGGTAGGAGTTCCAGCTGCCGGCGGCATCGCGGACGTCGGCGGTCGAATTTACCGCGCCGGCCAGAAGCAGCGCCAGCAATACCATCTTGGCGGCGTCCTGTCCTCTCAGCGAACCGCGCTGGACCGGGTCCCCGGAAAGGTACGCCCCCGCCGCGTACACCTCCTCGCCTATTATCGTGTAATCGCACGTGGTGATGAAGAACGCCACCTGCTCGTTGCTCGTCGTGCCGGCGACCTGTATAGCTCCGGCCTGCTGGCCCGCCTCGGCCAGTATCAGCGACTCGGCCGCGAACGACCCGAAAAGAAAGCAGGCCGCTGCCCTCTCGCGGTGCACCATGCCCATGAATCCGGACGCGAACGCGAACTGCTCGTCGGACATGAACCGGATATCCTCCTCGCGGTACGCCTCCGGTTTCCCCTCTTTCCTGAAGCACTCCCTGACCGCCGACTGCGTGATGGTCATCACCTCGACGTCCATCTGCGGGATCAGCAGGCGCGATCCGTAGCGCGCGGCGCGCCGGGCGATGTGGGAAAGCACGCCCAGGCACGCGAAGAACAGCGGGCCGACGAGGGTCAGCCCGAACGTAAAAGCGATCGGCCGGCCCATCTCGACGGCCCGCCCCACCGCCTCGTCTATCGCGCTTATGCCGGGAATCCGGCGGATGTACATATCCAGCCCGCGCCGCTTGCGCGCCCGCGCAAGGGCTATGGCCGCCATGGGCGGCGCGATCATGAGCGCCGCAGTCATCAGCATGCCCCAGCCGCCGTCCTGCGCGGCGTGCTCGACGCCTGGTATGACATCGCCCACCGCAAGCGGGACAGGCATCAGCGGCGCCGGCATCCCGATGTGTGTGTTCCACCACACGGCTTATCGCCTCCGACATCCGACAGAGCGGCGCCCGCGCGCGTTTCCGGTGCCTGTCCCGGAAACTCCCGTGTCGTCCACAGCGTACCCTCGATCCGGCCCGCCCTGTCCGGAGTTTTACGGACATGCCCTTATCCTGCAGGGCCGCCGATCCGGATTATGCCTCATCCCGCGCGGCTGAGAAACAACCGTTTCGGGTGTATGGCCGTAAATGCAAAGCTCCGGAGCGACGGCGGGGGACCTCCGGGACGCATATGCGGCCGGCGCCCCGAACCTCGGCTGCCCGCTCCGTAGTGCTGCGGCTCCTGTTTCGTGGCGGCGCCACCGAGCAGGACGACACGGCGCCGCTGAGCAGGACGACACGGCGCCGCAACGGGCGGACGCGCTCGGGGCGTAACGTCCACATGAGAGCGGCAAAAACTGCGCTCCGGAGAATCCGGCCGGAGCGGTTTCGCTCCTCTTTGATAGGAATACGCAGGCCGGAGCTCCCGGCAGCGACGGCCATGCGACCGGGAACGCAAGCTGCGCGCCGCAGGGTTCCTGACAGGCTCTTATTGGGTCGCCCTGTGGCGGCACGCGGTAGCGCCCGAATCTGAAGCGCCGGGCGCGGATGGCTCCGGGCGGAACCCGGATGCTGCCATGCGTCCGCTACGGAACCCGGCCGCTGATGCAGATTTCCGCGCGGTCATACGCCATGCGGGTTTGACCGGTGCCGCAGTTTGGATTGCGCATCAGGGAAGAGCGGCCGAATCCGGAATCTCATATGACGAACATGATACCGCGGATATCCGCCAGACGCGGCAGATGTCTGTACAGCGCGTCAGGAAAAGGCAGGGGCCGGCGTCATGGCCGGCCCCGGTCCCGCATCTCCGCTCCAGCCCTTCCGCTCCAGCCCCGCCATGGTCCAGACAGGCGGGCATCTCCGGCGCGCGAAGGGTTGCGCGTCAGTTGCCGAACAGCTGGAAAATCTCCTGAGAGGCGTCGAAGGGGGTCACGGATGCCGACAGGAGGTAATCCTGTTTGAGCTGCTGGGCCTTCAGCCTGGCCTGATTGTAGGTGTCGAACCTGCCGAAGCGGACGGCGTAGCGCGTCTCGCCGAGGCCGGTGTCTATCGGCAGGACGTAGACGTCGTCAACCTTCAGGCTGCGTATCTCCCTCGCCCTGGCCTCCGCCTGCTGCTTGCTGGTATACACGCCCGCCTCGAGCTCGAAGAACCTCGGCCTGGCCGGGTCCTTGCCGTAGACGGAATGCATCCTGCGGGCCTCCATGGCGTAGTCGCCGTGGGCGTAGAGCTGAAGTATCGTGTTGAAGTAGTTGTCGGCCTGCTCGGTCATGTTGCGGACCTTGTAGCACATGCCCAGCTTGAACAGGACCTCGTCGGGGGCGATGGATTTTACATTCTGACAGTTCCTGTCCACCCAGGCGTAGCAGCCTGCCGCCTCGCGGAAGCGGCCGAGCTGGAAGAGTGCGTCGCCGCGGCCGAGCAGGGCCTTGCCTTTCAACGGGATGTCATCGGTGCAGGCGGCTACCGCGAAGGCCTCGGCCGCCGCGTTATAATGCTGCCGCCTGAACTCGCCATATCCCAGCCAGTACTGGGCCAGCGCCCTGTGCGGAGAATCCGCATGCGCCGAGGAATACTCGTACAGGGCCGGGCAGGCCGTGTCGTACTTGCCCGCGCGGCATTCCTCTATCAGCTTCGCCAGCTCGGGCGGCACCGGTTCCGGTTTGACCTCGGCGCCGGTTCCGGTTCCCCGCGCGAACGTCCTGCCGCCACATCCGCAGGCGCAGGCCAGCGCCGCCGTTGCGAGCAGCATCCTCACGCTCACCTTCACGTTCCTCATGGCATCCTCCCTTCTTCCCCGTCTGATTCGTCCCCATCCCGCCCCGCCTATACCTCAAGGAGGGACCTCCCCTGCCATTGCCGGCGGGCGCAAGTAAGTCATAAGGATTTATCGGCAGGAACGGCCGGCGGCTTGAAAAAATATTTCAGAATCTGGCGCGCGCGGGCAACTATAACTTGGGAGGTTCTACACATTACGGGGAGAGGAGATATCTCCGGGCAAGAGCTGCCGGGCGCCAGGATTCGTATCTCCAGGCTCCTGAAGGGCTTGCGTCCGCCGGGAAACGATGCCGGAAACCGGCAGTTTGCCGTCCCCGCCCGGGGTCCTTCCAAATGGGGGCAAAGCCTTGAACCTGGGGCCGGGTTAGTGTAGATTCTGCGCAGACACGAGTGCGCTGGAGCCGCTGCCGGAGAAAAACGATACGAGAGAAGCGGATTCCTGATGCCGGCGGGCAGCGGAAGCGACCGGCCGCTGCGCCTGCCTCGCGGGATCTTCGGAAAAGGGGGTTGGAGACGATGCGTTCGCGCGATCCTCGAGTCAATCTGGCAATCGCGTCCGTCTTTCTCCTGGTATTGGTGATGGGCGCGTGGCGGCTGGCGCGAAAGGGGACCTCGCCGGAGCCCGGGGCGCCGGCGGGGGTCTGGGTGACGCTTACGAGCGCCGGGATGGAGGCGCACTGGGGACGGAGGAGTCCGGCGGAAAGGTACGTGCTGGACCTGTCCCTGGACGGGAAGAGCATTTTCTACGATACCCGCCTTGCCTTCGGAGAAGAGCTGGACGTTACCTCGTACAGGATACCGGAATCTCTGCTGTCCTACCTCGACGCCGGGCAGGAGATTCAGATCCGGTTGTGGCGCATAGAGGACGGCAAAGGACCTGCAGCCGACGAACCGGTAAGGGTAAAGGTGCCGGCCAGATTCGCCGGCAAGGGACCGCGCTCGCCGGAGGAGCGGGAGCGGGTCGTGAACTTCTTCCGCGGGACCTCGACCTCGATGAAGCTTTCGAGGCTCCCGGCCAGGGGCGATCGGAGCGAACCGCGCGACAGCGCCGGTCCGGCATGGCTCGACGACGAAATCGTAGTCACCTTCAAGAGGGGGACGATACCGGCAAGGGAGGAGGTGGATCGCATAGGATTCCCGATCGAGCGCGTAAGGCTCTTTTCGGGCGATGAGGCATTCCGCCTGCAGCTCAGCCCGACCGGCGATGTGGTCGCGGCACTGAAGCGTCTTAAGGAACTCGGCGCCGTCATCCGCGCCCAGCCGAACCTTGTCTTCCATGCCTGCGATCTGAACGTGCGCGAGCGGGAGCTGCCGCTGCGGCAGTACGCGCCGCAGCGCGTCAAGGCGTCATTCGTCTGGCAGCGCGATTTCGGGGGCGACGGCGTCATAGTCGGCGTGGTTGATACGGGCCTTAACGGCGCGCCAGGCAGCGGTACGACGACGCACAAGGAATTCGACGGGACGCCGGATTACTCCTACCCCAACTGGTCCGCAGTCGGAACTTCCTATCCCCAAGGCATATGGGTGGATTACGGCACAGTGATACGGCCGGCCGGCAGCGACCTGCTGTTCGCTTGCATCACCGACCCCAATGGGCTCGCGGGCGGATACAAGGGATCGGAGCCCGCGTGGCCGACCACAATAGGCGCGAAGGTCAACGATGTGTATCCAGCCTGGCCCGGCGCAGGCCAGGCCGTGGCGCTTAATACAAAGATCAAACCGACTGGCAGCAGCTTCGTCTTCCTGTGCATACAGGCCGGGACTACCGGATCCAGCCAGCCCTCCTGGCCCGGTTCGATCGGGGGACAGGTCAACGACGGTACGGCGAGATGGGAGGCCGTATGCTACCCGGTGCAGTGGGAGGCCATCGTGGAATACTACGGCTTCCGGCCCAGGATATTGCCGAAAGTCATGTACGGTCCAAACTTTATAGGGTCTGCATGGAGCGTCCCTCCGAACGCAAATATATATCCTAACGACGCTTACGGCCACGGCACCCACACGGCGGGGATCATCGGGGCCGAGGACGATGGCGATAAGCTGGACTGGTTCAAGAACGGCGGGATCGCGGGCATAGCGCCGCGATGCACCATACTTCCGGTCAAATCCGTTGATAACAACGGCTATGCTACGAGCATAACTATATGCCAGGGAATAGATTATGCCGCGCACTACGGGGCAAGGGTCATTTATGTCGGCGCGGCATCGAGCGTTTACGCGAACCTGTCTGATGTGGCCCTGATAGATATGATGGAAACCGCTTCGATCAATTATGCCCTCTCGCGCGGGGCGGTGGTGGTCGCGCCGATGGGCAATGACCGCTCGTCGCTACCGACCTACCCGGCGTGCATACAGGGCGTCATAGCCGTAGGCGCCAGCATGGGCAACGAGAAGCCGGGCGAGCCGTCCGCCCTGGCGTCCTTCAGCAACAACGGGCCTTGGATGTCGGTCGTGGCGCCCGGGGTCAGTATCTACTCGTCGGATGGCTATTCAGGGAACCCGGGCGACTATGTGATGTGGACCGGCACATCGCAGGCGGCGGCGGTGGTGGCTGGCGTGTGCGCGCTGATCGCCGAGCGGTACCCGGCGATGACGCCGGCGGAGATCAAGCGGCGGCTGGAGACGACCGCCGTGGACCTCGGCCCGGCCGGGTACGATCCGTTCTACGGCTGGGGTTGTGTGGATGCCGCGGCGGCCGTGGCCACGTCGAGTTCCGATATAAGCGACCTTCTGGCCTACACGCCCGGCCGCGTGGTGCATTTCGAATACATCGAGGAAGTGGTCGGGGGCGACTGGAGCGCCAGCAAGCTCATCATCCGGTTCAACGAGGACATGAACACGGAAGACGTCGTCAACCTGGCCTACTATGATCTCTACATGGATTCGACCTCCGCCGCGAACTATACGGCGTACAACCTGGCAACGTGGGCCTCCGGATCCGTTACGGCGAGCTACTCGAATCGCGTCCTGACCATTTCCAACCTTTCGAGCGCCACGTACTGGTTCCCGCCGTCCAAGCCGAGACAGCCCGTGGCGATACGGGTCAGCCGCAACGTGCGCACGGCGGCGGGCGACTACCCGATGAACACATCCGAAGGTCAGGGCGGCAGCGAGTCGTATTTCACATTATGGCAGACGTCCACATCCGAAACCGACCAGTACCTGCCGGGCACCTCGACCGCGCCATTTAAACCCAGAATCCCGACATGCTACGGCCACGCCTACGGCTACACCTACGATAACGGGACCAGGGGCGGCATAAAGATAAAGTTCCATGAGCCGATAGAACGCTCGGACGTAACCTACCACAGGAACTATAAGTGCTACGCCAACCCGCTGAGCCGGCCGAATCAGACGGACGTGCTGGTCTCCGAATCCGAGCTGGCGACCGGGGCGACTGCGGTGAACATAACGGGTTCGGGCGTCCGGGAAGACTGGCGCACAAGGGGAACGTGGAAGGGGACTTACGGCACCCAGGGGTATTACATTAAAGGGAGCGGCAGTACGCCATATTCCAGTCTGCCGGCCGGCGTTACGGTATCCATTGGAGGAGCGAATGAATATACCTGGGCTTCGACAACCGACGATCTCCGGGCGCTTCAGAAACCCGACCCGGCGACCGACCGCATAGCGGCCTGCTGGTATAACAATCCATCCTTCGCGGTAGGCATAAACGTCACCGGCGGGACGCGCCAGGTCGCGTTGTACTCCTACGATTGGGACGGCGGCCGCCGCATGCGCGTGGATTTCGTGGATCCGTGGTCGGGAGTGACGGTTTATTCCCACAACATTGACACGGACTACAGGGGGGGCGTTTACCTGATTTTCAACCTGAGCGGCGGGATATTGCTGCGCTTCGTCAACACCGGGAGCTACAACGCCGTCCTCAGCGGGATATTCTTCGATCCGGATTCTACGGGCGACACGCCGTTCGGGACCCCCTCGCCGACCAGCGAAGACTGGACCACGAAGGGAACATGGAAGGGGACTTATGGCAGCCAGGGATGGTACATAAGAGGTACCGATGCCAACACCAAC
>JAOACM010000845.1 GCA_026417845.1 Planctomycetota bacterium
GGGTAATTGTCTGCCGCACCCATATGTTGGGGGGGCGGCAGGGCAAAGCGGGCCCATTTGCAGCAGCCCGATTGTTGTCCCGTTCGGGCGCAGCACTGCAAGTGGCAGCCGCCACCTGAACGCGGCAGACAATTACGGACGGGACAGATAAGGCGTCCTGGCGCACAGAGTTTCGCGACCGGGGCTTCGGGACAGGTTCCGACGGAACGCGCCGCGGCTCTTCGGAAAGGGAGGCAGGAAAGGTCGTGGACCACTCCGCTGCCGGGATCGAGCTGTCGCTCATAGCCCCGGTATACAACGAGGAAGAAAACATCATGCCGTTCTTGGAGGAAGCGGACGCGGCACTGGCGAAACTCGGCCGCCCCTACGAAATAATCGCCGTTGACGACGGGAGCACGGACCGGAGTCGCGCGATGCTGGTTGAGGCGAAGAAGCGTTTCCCCGCCTTGAGAGTCCTTGCGCTGGATCGGAATCACGGGCAGTCGGCCGCCTTCGATGCTGGCCTCCGCGCCTCGCGCGGCCGCGTACTCGTCACCATAGACAGCGACATGCAGAACGATCCGGCCGACATCGGCAGGCTCGTCGAGGCGCTGGAGAAGCACGGCGTTGACGGGGCGGTCGGCTGGCGCGTCAACCGCCGCGACAATTTTCTGCGAAAGATATCCTCGAGGATCGCCAACTTCGTGCGCAACCGTCTCTCCCGCGAAACGGTGCGGGACGTCGGCTGCAGCCTGAAGGCGTTCCGGCGGGAGGCGATCCTCCGGTGCAAGCTCTTCAAGGGGATGCATCGTTTCCTGCCGACGCTGGTCAGAATGGAAGGCGGAACGATAGTCGAAGTGCCGGTCAACCATCGGCCG
>JAOACM010000846.1 GCA_026417845.1 Planctomycetota bacterium
GAGGACAGGATGGCGAGGAGGAGAGCACTGAGCGGACTGCGTCGCGAGGCGTTGGCAGCAGCCGGACGGCGCGGACCGTGGGCCGCTATTCTGACGGCGAAGGAATATTCTGAGATAATGCCGAGGGAAGGGGAAGAGTCGGTGACATGGCGGCTCCTGGCTCGACTGGAATACAGAGGCCAGACCGTATATATCGTCGGATCCGACAGCGGCTGAGCGGGGACGGGGGGGGACGCGACGTAATTGTTTGCCGCGTTCAGGTTGCGGCTGCTGCTTGCAGTGGTGTGTCCGAAATGGAACACCAATGGTGTCACAATAAGCGCCCATCCAGAGACCTCCCGCCGGAAAGGTGAACTGGCTTCGAGCCATAAGCTCCGCGGCCGTGGTTTCTTGAATGATATCGGGGGGTCTGTCTGAAAACCTGCCGCTTCTGGCGCGAAGCCTGTGGATCTGCGATCTCGACCTCGCGGCCGGGAAGTTTTGGGACAGGCTCTGAGCGGATACGCCCGGACGCTGCGCCAGCAACATATGGGCGCGGCAAACAATTGCTGGCGATGACGCGGAGATGGCGATGAAAAGGATCCTGCTCACCGGCGGATGCGGGTTCCTCGGGTCGGAGATAGCCTTGCGGCTTGCCGCCACCGGCTGCGAAGTGTGCCTTTACGACGCGTTCCTGTGTTTCCTGGAGTCGGAGAAAGGGAGGCGCAGGCATGAGTTCCTCAGGTCGGTGCGCCTGCGGCGGCTGGAGGGAAGGGGAAGACTGGAAAGAGGGGATATCAGAGACGGACGGCGCTTCGCGAAGGTGCTGGAGGGGTTCGCGCCGGAATGCGTCGTGCACCTTGCAGCAGTGGCGGGGG
>JAOACM010000847.1 GCA_026417845.1 Planctomycetota bacterium
GGACGCATTGCGCGCTATGCGCCATTGGGGTGCGGAAGGGCAAGAGGAGGCCGAAGGCCTCCTCGAAGTGCAGCTTGGCGCGCTCAGGCATTCCCATGTTGCCGAGATGGAATGCCAGGACATACTCGAAGAAGCCGTTCAGGTATCGGTTTTCGAGGTTCCCCAGTTTTCCTGCCTCTTTTCTCCAACGGCTGACATCCGGAGAGCCCCCGGGTGCGGTGTCCTCGGCGGAGAGGCGCAGGATCAGGGCATCCAGCCTGTCTCCCCGGAACTCTGGCAGTGATCGCGTATAAAGTATGAACTCACGCCGCTTGCCTTCCGGTGGCTTCACATGCACGATCAGTTCGCCTTCGAAGTCGGCCGGGACATACTGCCGCAAATCACTCCTGTCACCCGCAGTCAGCACCTTGCAAAATCCGCCTCCGGCCAGTTCCACCTCTGCCTGTGGATAGCCGAGCAACACGATGCGCAGTTCCGAGATCCCCTGTTCGGCCCACCCGATATCCCGAATAATCCGTCCGTTGACCCGCAGGTAGACATGCTGAGGGCCGTGAACAGAATAAACGTGCTGCTCCATCGCGCGGCTCTCGGTGAAAACGGCATGGCACAACGGACATAATTCCAGCCGGGGCGGAGACGGAGCGGACTCTGTCTTGCCCGTTCCCCTTTTTTCCGCGAGCGAGTCCAGGTACTGTCCGAGGAACTCCCGATTGTCCTCGTAGAAATCTTTCCAGTCAGCCATAACGTACTCGAGCAGGGGAATCCGTTCTTAGCTCACTCGATCTTGACCTCGCGATGCGCCACCCGCGGGTCGGCGGGGGGCGGGTCGAGGCGGGTCTGGTAGGGGACGCCGGTG
>JAOACM010000848.1 GCA_026417845.1 Planctomycetota bacterium
TTGGCACTACGTCCATGCCAAACTTCACAAGCCATTGCAAATCAAGGAGTTACAAAAGTCGGGTGTCGAAGATGGGCCAAAGTCGAGAACGTATATGAGGGATTACAACCTAGTGGATGCTGACGTTCCGGCTTGGGTGCGCGTTGCTCCGCTGGGAGAAGACAAGACGCCACGCAAGACTGAAGGACGGCATATAGTAAATGTCCCGGAGTTCGACGACGTGCTCGTTTCCGGAGAGGGGAAGAGAAAGATTATTCAGTGGCTGCTGGGGAAAGATCGTAACTACATCCGGCGCAAGTTCCCTCCGGGGGTGAGAGGGCATGAAGACGTCGCGAAACCAGAAGAATTCGATGCCGCATGGCTAGCCAACGGTAATGCTGGATGGGGGGCTTGGGAAGTTCGGGATAAAGTTCCCCTTCCTCTTCCGCCATCTAATCTCAAGGCAACGGCGCTTCCCGGGAAAACGGTAGTTATCGTTGGCCACTCCCATGACAATAATGCTTTCATAGCTATTGAAGGCAGGAACGACGACGGGACGCCTTGGAAACTTACAGGCAAAGAAATGGTTCGCCTGAAACTCCGCCCAAAGTGCGTAGTTTTCACGGCCTGCAATGGTGATTTGCTGGCTAAAGAGCTTCAGGAATATCAGGAGTGGACATCAAGCATTGTCGCCAGCAAAACGCTGGTGTCTTTCGGCCTCGATGCGTATATTCGATTCAAAGAAGGTCTGCCAAAAGAAGAGCGTAAAAAAATCAACGGTCCGCGAAAAGGCTAAGATGAGTCGGATGCATTGGGAAGGCGACTTGATGGGGATCGTCTTTCGAGGGGC
>JAOACM010000849.1 GCA_026417845.1 Planctomycetota bacterium
CGCCCATGCTCCGGGGCCGGAGCGCCGGGGCATCCGGGCGTCCGGAAATCTCCCGCTCAGGGGGGCGTCCGCAAAAGGGGGCTCGGCAGGCGGGCCCCTGGCGCGTCCGGAAATTCGCTTTTCCCCCGTCCGGAAAACAGTAAATTTATGGACGGTTTAAGGGCGCGAAAGCGCCGGTTTTTTGAAGGAGGCCTCACGCCGGAGGCGGAAGAAAGCAGGGGAAGAAATCCAACGGTGAAGGCTCGATATTGCATTTGAGGTCTGTCGCCGCCGGGCAGGCTCCGGAAGACCCGGCGCGGACGCCTTCGATCCGGCGGAACAGAAGCCCCCGCCGCATCCCGGCATATCGGGCAGCGGAGGACATCGCGCATGTCGAGAGAATATTCCGAAGAGAAACCGGCCGAAGATGTCAGCCTGGAAGAGAAGTTGGGGGAGTGTCGCCTGCTACTGAAGTCGCTCGAAAGACTTTTGGTCGAACGGGATGCGATCAAAAAGAAGGCCGAAGGGGAAGATGAAGCCCGAGGAAATGTCCAGGGAGAGTTGGATAGGAAGGAAGGAGATATCCGCAGTCTGATGAGCGGGGGCGCCCGCAATCCTAAGGCTAATTGGTGGATTTCTGGCGATGATCTGTTAGGAAAAATGTTTCTGGAAGATCCCACGGAAGAGCAGGTCAAACTCGCCTGCGGATATTTTGATGAAATTCTCGAAAATATCGACTTTTTCTCTAACAGGGAAAATCTCAATAAATCTCGATATTTTCCTTCCGAAGGAAAGTTAATTTTTATCGACTTTTTCCCTCTATTTTTTGCCGACATTGCTT
>JAOACM010000850.1:0-533 GCA_026417845.1 Planctomycetota bacterium
GGCCAAGGCTGGCGCATGCCTGGTCGGTCCAAACCCACGAAACAGCACAAGGAGACGGAACCGCAACATGCTTTTTCTGCGCCTTCCGAACCCATAGTGCACGAGGTGGTGGTTCCAGAAACCATTTCGGTAGCGGATCTTGCTCATAAGATGGCGGTGAAGGCGACGGAAGTCATCAAGACGCTGATGGGCATGGGGATGATGGTAACCATCAACCAGGTCCTGGACCAAGAAACTGCCATGATCGTGGTCGAGGAAATGGGGCATATCGCGAAAGCTGCACGGGCCAACGACCCTGAGGCTTTTCTGGCGGATACACAGCATGTGGAAGCGGTCAGCGAGCCACGTCCTCCTGTCGTGACGGTCATGGGCCATGTCGACCATGGCAAAACGTCCCTGCTGGACTACATCCGGCGTACCCGAGTTGCAAGTGGGGAAGCGGGCGGAATTACTCAGCATATCGGTGCTTACCATGTAGAAACTCCACGTGGCATGGTGACATTTCTTGATACACCAGGCCATGAGGCATTCAC
>JAOACM010000850.1:543-815 GCA_026417845.1 Planctomycetota bacterium
CGCAAACCATAGAAGCAATTCATCATGCTCGGGCGGCCAAGGTACCTTTAGTGGTTGCAATCACCAAAATCGACAAACCTACCGCCAATTCGGAACGCGTCAAGCAGGAATTGGTCGCCCAGGAAGTAGTGCCGGAAGACTGGGGTGGGGACACCATGTTCGTCGAAGTTTCGGCTAAAACGGGCCAAGGTATTGACGAATTGCTCGAGGCCGTTTTGCTTCAAGCAGAAATCCTGGAATTGAAAGCGCCTAGGACGACCCCGGCCAAAGGG
>JAOACM010000851.1 GCA_026417845.1 Planctomycetota bacterium
GTTGTAGACGGGGTCACTGGTGCTGGCAAGGTCGTGGCGCAGGTCAAGCGTGTAGGTGCTGGCGAGGGTCTCAACGACCGTGTCGTCAATCGCTTGCACGCTGATGGTCTGCGGCGTGTTCCAGTTGGCCGGAGTGAAGGTCAGGGTGAGGGTGGGTTGGCCGTTGAGCAGCAGTTGGCCGCTGCTCGTAACCAACGGCGACGCAGCGCTGACGATCTCCGGCGTGATGGTGACGGTGACCGTCGCCAGCGGTTGGGAAGCGAGGCGCGCGGTGTAGGTGACGGGCGGGCCGCCCTCGGCGACGGTCAGGCTGGCCGGCGCAAGGATCAGGTTGGCGACATCGTTCTCTTGCACGGTGACGCGGAGCAAGCGGTCGGGCAGCCCGTGGTAGACGGGGTCGCTGGCGCTGGCAAGGTCGTGGCGCAGGTCAAGCGTGTAGGTGCTGGCGAGGGTCTCGACGACGGAGTCGTCAATCGCCTGCACGCTGATGGTCTGCGGCGTGTTCCAGTTGGCCGGAGTGAAGGTCAGGGTGAGGGTAGGCTGGCCGTTGAGCAGCAGTTGGCCGCTGCTCGTGACCAATGGCGACGCGGCGCTGACGATCTCCGGCGTGATGGTGACGGTGACCGTCGCCAGCGGTTGGGAAGCGAGGCGCGCGGTGTAGGTGACTGCCGGGCCGCCCTCGGCGACGGTCAGGCTGGGAGGGGCAAGGATTAGGTTGGCGACATCGTTCTCTTGCACAGTGACGCGGAGCAAGCGGTCGGGCAGCCCGTTGTAGACGGGGTCACTGGTGCTGGCACTGTCTCTT
>JAOACM010000852.1 GCA_026417845.1 Planctomycetota bacterium
GTCTGTATGGGGGTAGCCGTGCCGAGCAGCACATGGTCCGCGCGGGCAGCGATTTCACGCATGAACGCCAAAAGCTCGTTCGGTGTTCCAGCCTCCCTGCCAAAGCCCTGACGTGTGCGCGCCTTGTGCGCCTCATCCAGGACGACGACGCCGAAGCGCAAACCCAGCAAGTGCTGCTTCTCCAACGAGTCGCGCACCATCAGTCCGGTCGAGACGATACCGATGCGCACGGGGCAGCGCGCGATCTGCTCGCGGCCTGCCGGAGAAATGGCGCGTTCGTCCGCATCCAGCCACACCTTGTGCAGCGTATCCCATCGCGCCGATGGAATGCCGAGCTTGTCCATGAGCTCGGTCTGCCATTGTTCGGTAAGCGTCGCCGGCGTGAAGATCACGACCGGACGACGCGGCGCGTTTTCCTTGTCCGAGAGCAGACAGAGCGTCAGCGCGGCAGTGGCGAGCGACAGCGTCTTGCCCAGCCCCACCTCGTCGGCCAGCAGCAGCCGCACCACGCCATAGAGCCGGTAGTGACGCAGGCACTCGGTCAAGAAACCCTGCTGCCAAGGTTGCAGCTGCTGCCCCTCGCGGTAGAGCGGCGACTCGATGAGCGCAGCCGGGGCGAGGTCCTCGTCCTCGTCGATCTCGTCGAACAAGACCTCACGGCGATAGCCGCGACGATGCACTTCCCGGATGACCGCCTGCGGCAGCGGCTTGGCTGCGTTCCAAAGGAAGTCAAACTCCTCCTCGATCCAGGCCACGCCCTCGGGGGACTCATCCTCCCAC
>JAOACM010000853.1:0-392 GCA_026417845.1 Planctomycetota bacterium
ACCGACTACGGGGCGTTCGTCGAGCTGGAGCCTGGGGTGGAGGGTCTGATCCACATTTCGGAGATGACCTGGAGCCGGCGCATGAAGCACCCGTCGAAGGTGGTGAAGGTGGGCGACAACGTGGAAAGCGTGGTGCTGGACGTCAAGCCGCACGAGCGCCGCATTTCGCTGGGCATCAAGCAACTGGAGCCGGATCCGTGGACGACGGTGGACCAGCGCTACGCCGTGGGCAGCGTGGTGGAAGGGCGCGTGAGGAAGCTGGCCGACTTCGGGGCGTTCGTCGAGATCGAGGAGGGCATCGACGGGCTGGTGCATGTGTCCGACCTGAGCTGGACGCGGCGCATCCAGCATCCGTCGGAGGTGCTGAAGAAGGGCCAGGTGGTGCAGGCGGT
>JAOACM010000853.1:407-686 GCA_026417845.1 Planctomycetota bacterium
GCTGGCTCCGGGCGTGGAAGGGCTGTGCCACAATTCCGAGATTCCGCCGGAGAGGCGCCGGCAGTCGCCGCCGCTGCCGATCGGCGAGGAGATGAGTTTCCGCATCATCAAGATGAACGAGGCCGAGAAGCGCATCGGGCTGAGCGTCGTCACCAGCGAAGCGGCGCGCGAGCTGGAGCGGCTGGGCGACTATCAGCGGCAGGCGGCCGAAGTGAAGCAGCACATTGAAGAGGCGCTGCACGGCGCCCAGCCCGGGGCGCAGACGCCGGCGCCTTCCGG
>JAOACM010000854.1 GCA_026417845.1 Planctomycetota bacterium
GCGAGAATTCAAACTTCAACATCAAGGCCATGAGGACAGCTACGTATTATCTCGGCTCGCGCGACTCGCAGCCGCTCCAGGACGTCAACCAGCTTGAACCACCCCTCAGAGCCGCGGCGGCCGCCAACCCGGAGCAGGCCGTGATAATCGTGCCGGCCGATGAGGTGAGGAATCGCGACCAGCTGGTGCCCTTCTTCAATGTGATAGCCGCGATGGACGTGGCGAAACGGGCCGGGATAAAGACCATCAAGTTCCAAGCCCCGCGCCAGGATATAGTTCCGATATCGGGCGGAGGGAGTTGAACTTTTATGCCCAGAGGCCTTCGTCCCGGCAACGTGGAATCCCTGTCGTGTGGAGCTGCATCATCTCTGGTTCATCCTCACGCCAAGCTTTGATGGAGTGGTTTTGTTTGCACAATCCGCGTCACAACCCTTTGTGCGGCGAAGAGTTACATACGAGCACTTTTCCCTGCGGTTGCATGCCGTAACTTCTTATTTAGCAAGAGGCTGCGTTTTTATGCTGCAAGGCGGCTCTGTTGCGCAATTAAAGGCGCAAGTCCATGTAGGACAACACCTTACGCACAAATGCCTCCCCTGGAGCGACGCGCCGCAACCCATTGTATATCAAGGCCTTACGACCTTTATGTCACAAGGTCCTGCAAGGCCATTGGG
>JAOACM010000087.1 GCA_026417845.1 Planctomycetota bacterium
CACGTGGGTCGTGCCGAAGTATGCTTCGATGAACGAGTACAAGCACTACCCGCCGGCCAACCACTTCCATATGGTGTGGGGGTTGCCGGTCGCGAGGCTCCAGTACTGGATGGATCTGAACGACGTGCTGTCGCCCGAATGCTGGTCGGCGCGGCCGCGCTTCATCGAGGGGACCGATCGTCCGCTGCCTTTGCTCTACCTTTTGAACGGCGGCGAGGCGGCGGCGAAGGTGAAACGTTCCGGGAGGATGTGACCGCCGCCGGCCGAGTATCGGGGAAGATTCCGCAGCGGCCCGCGTCCGCTTCCGATGGGCATCCTCGAAGGGCGTCCGGGTTCCAGGGCGCCGGCCCGGGGCGGCCGGGATTCGCGGGCAGCCGGCCCATGGGGCTGGGCCTGAAATGGCAGGCGGCGGCGGGCGATCCCCGTCGCCGGATCGGCCGGGGGAGAGGGCCCGGAGGGGATCCCTGCGCCGGGCAGGAGAGATCGGAGGAAACCGGTGACACCGAGGGAACGGCGTATCGAAACGCTGCTGTTCGGCAGGCCGGACAAGGTGCCTCTGGTGCCGGGGGGGCCGAGGGAGTCCACGCTGGAGGCGTGGCGGAAGCAGGGGCTGCCGGAAGGGCGGGACTGGTGGGGCGCGCTCCTGGAAGAGATAGGCCTGGAGCCGGAAAAAACGAAGCCTCGCGTTGACCTGGGGGTGTCCTTCCGGATGATGCCGCAGTTCGAGGAGAAGGTGCTCGAGCACAAGGACGGCCACTATATTGTCCAGGATTGGATGGGGGCCATCACCGAGATATCCGACGAATACGATTACACGTACATCCGGTCCGCGAAGGACTTCGTGACGCGCAAGTGGCACAAGTTTCCCGTAGAGAGCCGCCGGGACTGGGAGGAGATGAAGCGGCGCTACGACTCCCGGACTCCGGGGCGGATACCCGCCGACTTGGCCGACCGCTGCGCGAAGGCCAGGGACCGCGACTGGACGCTCGCCATACACTTCAACGGTCCCTTCTGGCAGCTTCGCGAATGGCTGGGGCTGGAAAACCTGTGCATGATGATGGTCGAGGATCCGGCGTTCGTAGAGGATATGATCGGGTTCTGGACGGAATTCGTGCGCGCGACGCTCGAGCCTGTTTTGAGGCTGATAACGCCGGACGAGGTCGGGATATCCGAAGACATGGCCTACAAGGCGCACAGCATGATATCGCCCGCCATGGCCCGCAGGTTCCTGATGCCGGCTTACAGGAAGTGGGTGGACGACATCAGGCAGAGCGGCTGCCGGATCGTGGCTATGGATTCAGACGGCCGGATAGACGAGCTGATTCCGATATGGATCGAGTCGGGGATAAACTGCTGCAACCCCGTGGAGGTGGCCGCCGGCAACGACGTAGTGGATCTGAGGCGCAGGTTCGGCAAAGACATGGCGTTCTGGGGCGGCGTGGACAAGCGGCTGATAGCCGCCGGCGGCGCGGCCCTGAAAAGGGAGATCACGCGGCTCGAGCCGGTGGTAAGGGACGGCGGGTACATACCGGGCTGCGACCACGGCGTACCGCCGGACATCTCCTGGAAGAACTTCGTGGAGTACTCGCGGCTGCTGGCTGAAGTCTGCGGCTGGCTGTGACGCGCCGGGAAGGTGCCGGATGGTAATTGTTTGCTGCGTTCAGGGCAGCGGCTGCTTGCAGCGGTACGCTCGATCCGGACAGAAATGGCGCCGCCACAATCATGCTCCGCCCGCTGCACCCCAGTATATGGGACGGCGAACAAGTACTGAACGGACTGCGGGATTGAGCGGGGAGGCGGCGAATGGTACGCGACGCCGGGAAGCGCATACGCCAGGCGCGGAAAAGCGCCGGCCTGACCCAGACGCAATTGGCTCGCAGGATAGGCGTTTCCATTACTACCGTCAGCGACTGGGAGAACGGCAAGTACTCTCCTGCGATGGGCCACCTGGCCGCGCTCTCCCGGGTCCTGCGGAGGGATCCTTCGTGGTTTATGGGGGAGGCCGCCCCTGGACGTGCCGCCGGCGCCGTTGGGAATCTGTCGGTAGAGGAAATAGACCGCCTGATGAATGTGCTGCGTGGAGCCCGGCGGGTTGCCGAGGCCAATCGCACCGCAGCTTCGGGAGATGACGCTTCCGCCGCGGGCGTTTCCGCCGGGGAAGGTTCCGCAGCGGAAGCCCGCAGCGTGGATGCGGCCGGCATGAGATCCGGCGGAACTGGAACCGGAACGGCCGGCGCTGCAGGTACCGGGAGACCGGCCGGAGGCGGCGCCGGCCCGGCGGTCGGGTCGCTGCTGATGCTGGAATCCATCGTGGGCAGGATGCCGCGTTTCGAGAACCTGAAGGCGCCGCTGACCGGTATGGTAGCGGCGGATACGGGCGATGGACGGAAGTGGCTGGCGGAACCGGCGGAACCCGGCGCTGCAGCCGGGGCGGACGCGCAGGACCCCAGGCTGGTCCTGGTGCGGGGGGCGAGCGCTGAGGAGTTCGCGAGGGATGGCCAGCACGTCCTGATAGATGCGGCGTGTACAAACGTGAGCGTCGGCGACGTCTGCGTGGGGCTGACCAGGGATGGAGCGCTGAGGCTCAAGCGCAAGCTGCCGGACGACGGCGGCAACAGACGGTACGAAAGCATAAACCCGGCCTATCCGCCGCTGATCGTTCCGGCCAGGCAGGTCGCGGCGGAATTTCCGGTGTGCGCCGTAATAACCAGGGCGCGAGTGGTTTCCCCGGTCGAGACGCAGGACGAAGGACCGCCACCGGGATGTCCGGTCTGACCGCTGCCGGCCGCTCCAGCCGGCCGGTACCTGTTCCGCACAGCGGCCCGTCGTACCGTGGGAGATTCAGGTCTTTGCGCCAGGCCAGTCGCTCCGCGGAGCGGGACAGGCCGGGCCGGTTGCGCAGGAATAATGAGGTGCGCGACGCACGTCGGTCTGGAGCGGCATGGCGGCAGGGAAAAAGGGGGGGAGACGACATGAAAGTTGGAGCGAAGCGCGGGACCCTGAGGAAGCCGGCGGCAGCAGCGGAGGTTTCCGGAACGCCGCCGAAGGGCTCGGCAATATCCCCTGCCAGAGGTCCGGCGAAGAAACCTGATACGTGGGGGGAAGCGGCGCTCGCAGGTTGCGACTGGTTCGTCGCCTCTCAGGTCATTCAGAAGCGGCCTTGCTGGGACGCGAATCACGGGCGGTTCATGTACAACGTCCACATCCCTACGCTGCGCGCCGTGCAGGGACTGGTCTGGACCCAGGCGCGCGCCGCGATGTGCCTTATCGCCGCGTACAAAAGGACCGGGGACGGCAAATACCTCGAGTCCGCGAAGACCGGGCTGAACTATGTCAGAATCCTGCAGGACATGGATGCGCGTCATCCGCTGACATACGGCGCCTTTCATGAAGAGACGCCGCATTCGACGTTCTCCTACCCGCGCGATGCCATCGAGGCCGCCGACGCCCTGCTGCAATGGCATTCGCTTACCGGCGACAGGGATGCGCTCTACCGCGTGAAGCTTTTCATGAAGTGGTTCAGACGTAACGCATGGAAGCGATATCCCGGCTTCGGGTGGTGGGTCCGCGGAAGCGTGCGATTCGACGATTCCAGGATAGAGGATCGGCCGATCCCATGCGAGATGGGGTGCGCTACCGTTCTCGCGCACGCCTTCCTGGCGACCCGGGAGCCGGCCTACCGTACCATGGCGCTCCGGATAGCCGATTCGACAATCCGCAATTACCTCGAAGGAGGCGACGGATTCCTCCGCGCGTCCGCATCCTGCAGGAAAGATCAGCATGTTGACGGCCGCGGAATCGTATGGAACGACGACGGCGGAGGCGTAGGGCTTCTCAACGCGCACCTTTTGAGCGGGAAACGCAAATACCTCGACGCCGCGATACGGCTCGCCGACCGCTTCGCGGAATCCGCCGAAGCGATACCGATCTACAGCGGGATCGGAGCGGTCGCCAACTTCCTGCTGGAGACCGACAGGGTGCTGGGAGAAAACAGGTACAGGTCCGTGGCCGAACGCCTTGGCAAAAAGCTGCTGGATCTCCAGGTGGCGGACGGCAGCCCCCTCGTCAGAGGCGCCTTCAGGGGCGAGGATGAGGGCGGGAAGTGGTACGTAGAGGGATCGGAGAACGGCGATTTCGTCACGACAAGGGTCACTGCGTATGCCGTGCTGACGCTTTTCAAACTGGAAGGCGCAGTCTGGCCGGAGGGATATTCCGTCGGGTTCCGGTAATATCCGCCGTCGGCCCACGTGCGGGAAATATCCAGGCCGCGGGGCGGGCTACGGCCGCAGAGGCAGGTATATGGAGAAGGTGCTGCCTTTGCCTGGAGAGCTGCTGACATCCACCCGTCCCTTGTGGGCCAGGGCTATGTGTTTGACTATGGAAAGTCCCAGGCCGGTCCCCCCCATCTCGCGGCTGCGGGCCTCGTCCGCGCGATAGAACCTCTCGAACAGGCGCGGGAGATGGCGCGCCTCTATTCCCTTGCCCTCGTCGCGCACTCTTATGGCGACCTCCTCCCCGCGCCTCTCCGCCTCTATGCGAACCTCCTTGCCCGGATCGCTGTACTTGATGGCATTGTCGAGAAGGTTGGCTACGGCCTGTTCGATCAGACCGCGATCGAACCGCGCCGTCAGATTCTCGTCGCAGGCGATCGAGACCTTTATCCCCTTTTCCTCGGCCTTCGCCTCGCAATCCTGCGCGGCCGCCCTGAGCACATCCGCCACGCTGTGATCGGCCGGGGAAATGACCGGCACGTCTGTTTCCCGTTCGAGCCTCGCGAGCAGCAGGAGGTCGTTGACGATGGCGCCGAGGCGGTCAGCCTGCCGGGCGGCGATATCGAGGAAGCGCGCTGCCCTTCCCGGATCGGAGACGGCGCCGTCCCTGAGCGTCTCGATAGAAGCCTTTATTGCCGTGATGGGCGTTTTGAGCTCGTGCGATACGTTGGCGACGAAATCCCGCCTGACGGTCTCGAGACGCCTGAGTCTGGTTATGTCGTTCAGAACGACCACGACGCCGATCTTCCGGCCGGCAGCGTCGCGCAGGGGCGTGGCGCGGGCGCGGAATACGCGCTCCTGACCGCCGCGAAAGATCAGGTCGCCCTCGACCGGGCCGTCCGTGGCCAGAGCTTTAGCGGCAAATTTCGCCGCGTCCGCTTCGCGGGCGACTTCGCACAGCGTTCTCTTCCCGATCTCTTCCCTCATGCCCAGCAGGTCCCGCGCGGCATCGTTGATCCAGAGCACCTGTTCGGAAGAGTCTATCGCGAGCACTCCCTCCGCCATGCTGGACAGGATGGCATCCCTTTCCTTGCGCTCCCGGTCCAGCGCGGCGATCTTCGCGTCGAGCTGTCCGGCCATACTGTTGAGCGCATCGGCCAAGGCGTCCAGCTCTTCAATGTCCGAACGCGGGACCCCGCGGGAAAAGTCTCCGGCGGCGAACCTTCCGGCCGCGCTTCCCACTTCCCTTATGGCGGAGGCGGCGCGACGGGCCACGAGCAATGCCGGCAGCGCTGCCAGTACAGCGGCGGCCAGAGACCCGGCGGCTATCCTCATGCGGATCGTTCCGATCGCCTCGTCCGCCTCCCGCAGATGCGAAGCTGTTCGTATCACCAGCCTCGTTTCCCCGCCGCGGCGGAGCGGCACCGCCACGTACATCGTATCCCAGCCCGTCGTGCTGCTCCGGCGGATATCCCGGCCCGTGCCGCCTTCCATCGCCGCCCGCACCTCGGGCCTTCCCCCGTGATTCGCCATGGTCTCCGGGGAGACTTCGGAATCGCCGATGACCGTACCGTCTGGGCGTATGAAAGTAACCCTGGTTGAGGCTGCGGCGCCAATAGAACGGGCCAGTTCGGCCAGGCGGTCCTCTCCGTCGCGCTCTGACACCTCCCCGGCGAAGACAGCCGCCATCCTGGCCTTCTCTTCGAGTTCGCCCGCCACCCGCCCGGTGAAAAATTTCCTGGCCGGATGAGTCGCGTACCATCCCCCCGCTGCGGCGCAAAAGCCGACCACGCCAAGATATGTGGCGTAAAGTTTCCAGATCAGACGCCGCCGGGCCATTCAGTGTCCGCCATCAGGTTTTTGCGGAACCGGCAGCTTTGCCGCCCTGAGATGCCGCTATGGTCCCGCGCCGGCCTCAGTCCCCCACCCGCGCCTCCGGGGCCTGTGGCTGCAGATGCCGCATGCTTTCCTGAGAGCCTACCCGAAAACTCCCAATCAGGGAAGGATCCGCGTCCGAACCCAAAGCTCCGCGCACGAGGTTTTTGGACGGATTCCAGGTTGAACCCATCGCCCCACGCCTCCGGCGGGCCGCCTCGGATCGTAATGCCGCCAGCCGTACATGCGCTTCCCGGATAACGCCGCGCGCCGCCCGCCGGTGGGGATCATGGCGGACGGGCCATCACTCTTCTTCAGAAGGCACGAACTTGTAGCCGACCCCCCGCACGGTACGGATCATGTCTCCGGCGGCGCCCAGTTTCCTGCGCAGCGATACGATATGCACATCTATCGTCCGATCCGTAACCGCCGCATCCTTGCCGCGCACCGCGTCAACTATCTGATACCGCGTGAAGACCCAGCCCGGCCGTCGCGCCAGCAGGTGGAGTATCCCGAACTCCGTGAACGTCAGGTCCACCATTTTCTTCCCCGCCTTGACCTCGCGTCGTCCCGGGTGTATCTCCAGTCCTTCAAATTTGAGCGGTGCGTCGTCCTCCGCTTCGGGCTCCTCCCGCCTCCTCAGCACCGCGCGCAGCCGCGCAGCCAGCACGCGCGGGCTGAACGGCTTTACAACATAGTCGTCCGCGCCGAGCTCCAGTCCGGATACTACGTCGGCGTCCTCTCCTTTGGCGGTGAGCATAACGATGGGGATATGCCGCGTCTCCTCGTCGCCCTTCAATTTTCTGCACACATCAAGCCCGTCAATGCCGGGCAGCATCAGGTCCAGGAGTATGATATCGGGCGACCA
Source organism: Planctomycetota bacterium (assembly GCA_026417845.1). Classification (GTDB taxonomy): domain Bacteria; phylum Planctomycetota; class SZUA-567; order H5-PLA8; family CALKMO01; genus CALKMO01. Next base: position 6,955 of record JAOACM010000087.1, read on the forward strand.
CTTCTTCGCCGCGCTGAGCGCCTGCTCCCCGCTGCCAACACATAGCGTATCGTAGCCGTTTTTCTCGAGATTGTACTGGACAATCTCCAGGATTTCTTTTTCGTCATCAACCACGAGCACCCGTTTCCTGGGAACAGACATGTCGGTCCTCCTTCCCCGCGCCGTTCATTATCCGTGAAATATGAGCCCATTTAAAGGTTAGGAAAAAATTAACCTGTCGTTAGAATTCGAATGTCCCGGGGCCGGTACGTTCCCGGGCGTGGCGGGAACGGGGCTGGCCGGCCAGAATACAGGTTCGGCCGCCCGGCAGGATGTTCCGATCAGGGCACGGTCGTCCGGTCCGCAGCCTCGCCGCGGCCCGCAGGGAGAATTCGGCGCGGCCGATCCGTCGAGCGGGGGTGCCGAGTCGCGGGTAATTGTCTGCCGCTCCCATGCGCAGTTGGCGCAGCGCCCGGCATACCCGTTTATTGCGGCGCCATTGTTGTCCCATCAGGGCGCGCAACTGCAAATAGCGGCCGCGACCTGAACGCGGTAAACAATACAGTCGCGGAGCGACCTGGCGCCGGGAGGGAGGAAGCCGGTTCTGAGAGAAGATGCGGACATCCGGCTGATGCGGCCGGGAAGGGGATTTTCGACGGATATGGGCGGGAAAAAGAAGAAAAGGCAACAGCTCCAGGGCGGAAACCTGCCTGATGGTGAACCGGCGGCCGGGGAACGTCTGCCCGGGACAGGACCGGGCGGCAGAAGCGGGACCGTGGAAGTCGAGGTGGGTCCGTGGGCATGGAGCATGCCGGGCGAGTGGGAGGCGGCAAAGGTCAATCCCTGGAGCGGGGGCGGATACTACCAGTTCGAGGATGTCCTGGGGATGCGAGCCGCCGTGCGGCTATTCGACCTGAAGGGCGACGTGCCGCCGGAAAAGGAGCTCGAGTCGTTCAGAAAAGCTCTGATCTCGGATCTGAAAAGGGCACGCAAGGTTCTGAAGGAAGGTCCCGTGAGCAGGATGTCGCTGCCGCGCATGCCGGACGCATCCGCGATTCGCTGGGAGTACATGGCAGGCGACGAACCTCTCGCCGCCTGCATCGCCACATCCCGCCCGGCCAGGGCTGGATTCCTGGCCGTCTTTCCCGTGAGGGAGTGGAGGAAGGGCGAGGAGGCGACATTCCTGGAGAGTATCAGGCGGATCGGCAGCTCCGACCATTCCCGCTTCCGTATACCGCCGATTTCGATCCTCCTGCCGGGTGGCGCCGTAATCGAGGAGATACAGACCTCGCCGTGGCTGGTGAGCGCGAGAGCCGGGAACGTATACATCTCGTTTTCGCGGACGCCGCAGGCCGGCCTGCAGCTCCACTCCAGGCCGCTGGCCGATATCACGAAGGCGCTGCTTTCCGCGCGCGAGCAGTGGGTTCTGCAGGTGTCCGGAGAAAAGTTCCGCGGCCACGATTCTGTGCGGTTCGAGCGGCGGAACGGTCCTCTCACGGCACTGCTCGGGCGCGCCATGCGGGCCGTCGGTTTCAAAGGACGAATGGCAACGGGTCGCGCATGGCATTGCGACAGGGAGAACGCCATCTACGCCGTGTGGACCATATGCCCCGGGGGCGACAGGGGGGCGGAGGTAGCGGAGAAAATCCTGTCGGGCATCGAGTGCTGCGGATATGTGCCGCCGAGGGTCGTCCGTCCGCCAGGCGATCCCCCGCCGGACACCTCTCCGCTGGCCCGCCGATGGCGACAGCTCGACCTTACGCCGAAACGCGCCGAGGCTGTGCGCGTAGAAGAAGCCAGCGGCGGGGGAGGGGTCCTTTGCTATCCGGCGACGGATCCCGGTCGCCGCACGTGGCTCCATCGCCTTCTCGGCGTGCCGCCGATCCGGACCGGCATCAGGACCGCAAGGCTGGATCCGGTGGGACGGTTCGTGATCGAACGTCTGGATGGCAGGTCTCTGTGGCGGCTGCTGGACGATCTGTGTGTGGAGTTCAAGACGTCCCCTAGGGAAGCCTACCTCACCCTGCTGCCATTCATGAACAGCCTTCTCTCGCGCGGAATAATAAGGCCTGGCGCCGGCGGCTAGCTTCCCCGCGCTGAGCGCACGGGCCAGGCGTTGCCGTCAGAAGCGATAATTGTCTGCCGTCCCATCCCATATATCGGGGCGCAGCGGCATAGCGGTATTATTTGCGGCAGCGCCGTTGCCGCCCTGTCGTAATTGTTTATCGGATTCAGGCGTAATTGTTTACCGTGCCATATGTTGAGCCGCAGCGGACAGGGCGGACCCACTTGTAGTAGCGCCATTGCCAGCCCGTTCGGACGCGCCACTGCAAATAGCGGCCATCTCCTTAACGCGGCAAACAATTACGTTCAGGCTGGGGCCGCTACTTGCAGTGCAGCGGTGCGATCGGGCGGGACGGAAACGGCGCCACCACATATGCCCGGCGCTCCCGCGCCCCATACATACGGGATGGCGGACAATTATCGCAAATCTCCCTGCCGTCAAGGAAGAGCGCAACCGGCTTGGGCTCCGAGTTTCATAATGACGCTTGCGCTCACATGCATCTGCGGTAGGCTGTCAGTCCCATCTCGGGAACATACTTGGGGAACCGTTCATGCCGTCTCCTGGCGCATGAGAGGTGGGATCAGGAACTCCGATCCGGTTTTCCGGGCGGCCGGTCGTGCTGGCGGGACGGTTCGGCATGCGAGATCGCGAAAACGGAGAGCGGGGCGATGAAGGCTGGAGAGCCTGAGAACCTCATACCGATAGTCAGACCGACGCTGCCGGATATGAACAGTGTTGTCGCGGCGCTGAGGCGGACGTGGGAATCCGGGATAGTGACGTGCGGTCCCGAGGCGGCGGAGCTCGAGCGGATGGCCGCGGAGAAGGCCGGGACGGGCCACGCGGTGGCGTTTTCGAGCTGCACGTCGGCGCTCATACTGTCGCTCCAGGCGATGCGGCTGTCCGGCGAGGTGATATTGCCGGGCTTTACATTCGCGGCGACGGCGCTTGCGGTGGTCAGGAACGGCCTGACGCCGGTGTTCGTGGATTGCGAGCCGGATACGTTCACAATAAGTCCGGAGGCTGTCAGAAAAGCCATCACGAAGAAGACGTGCGCGATAATGCCGGTGTACGTGTTCGGGCTGCCGCCGGACTGGGACGCCCTGAAAGAGGTGGCGCGGAAGGCCGGAGTGCCGATCATCAGTGATTCCGCCCAGGGATTCGGGGCGGCCTACAGAGGGAAGCCGGCCGGAGGGTTTGGCAGGGTCGAGTGTTTCTCGCTGTCGCCGACAAAGGTTGTCACTGCCGTAGAGGGCGGGCTGGCTACGACCGATGATGCGGAACTCGCGGCGGTGCTGCGGAGGCTGCGAGACTATGGCAAAGCGGCCGATGGCGAGGACATGGAGTACATCGGGTTGTCGGCGCGCCCCAGCGAAATGCATGCGGCCGTGGGGCGTCTTTCGATGGCCCGGATGGAAGAGCTGGTGGCGCGGCGGCGGGAGCTGATGGCCGAGTACCGCGAGCGGCTTTCCGGAGTCCGCGGCATCTCCTTTCAGAGCATGCCGCCCGGCCGGGAAACCAGCGGGAACTACTTTGTAATTCTGGTGGATCCTTCAAAAGCTTCCAGAGACCGCGATTCCCTGTACAAGGAATTGAAGGCCAGAGGCATCCAGACCAAGCGGTATTTCTATCCGCCCGTCCACCTGCAGACCGCCTATCGCGGGGCAGGCCGCGTCGCGGGGAAGCTGGAGGTTACTGAGACGGTCAGCGCCAGGTCCCTGGCGCTTCCGCTCTACACGCACATGAGCGTCGAGCTCTTGGCAAAGATAGCGGATGCCGTCAGGAGCCTGCTGTCCTGATGATCAGAAGCCTGAAAGAATTCGCAGTGGCGCATCGGCGGGCGGTTCTCATGCTGGCCCACGCCGCCATATTCGCCTTCGTGCACTGGCTGGCTTTCGCTCTGCGGTTCGATGTATCCGCCGACCGGCCGTTTTTCATAGATATGCATCCGAAGTATGTCCCCCTGTTCGCGATCACGCTCGCCCTCGCTCTGAGCATCAAGATGGCGGCGTTCGCGTACTTCCGGCTTTTCAGCGGCTGGTGGCGATACGTGGGGATAAGCGACGCTGTTAATCTCGCGAAGGCGGCGACGATATCGGCGCTCGTTTTTGCCGTCGCCGCGTATCTGTTCCTCTCTCCGTTCGGTTATCCGCGTTCGATCCTGCTCCTTGACTGGATGCTTACCATACTGGTGGTCGGAGGATTGCGGATATCCATAAGGGCCTTGCGCGAGAGGCAATTGTGGGATGCGGTCGCGCCTTCCGCCAGGCGCGTTCTGATCGTTGGCGCCGGAGATGCGGGCGAGACGCTCGCGCGCGAAATCCTGAGCAGGCCGCGGTTGAACTATGCGCCCGTCGGGTTCGTTGACGATGACCCATCCAAGCACGGTTCGTACATACACGGGGTGAGGGTGCTCGGCGGGGTTGATGATATCCCGGATATCGCCGCCCGCCTGAACGCTTCGGAGGCGCTAATAGCTGTCCCCTCGGCCGGCGGCGCAGCCGTCAAGCGGATAGTCGAGGCGTGCAACAGGGCGGGCATCGAATCCAGGACGCTGCCGGGCCTGGAGAGCCTGATTGACGGGCGGGTCTCCGTAAGCGCACTGAGGAAGGTGTCCATCGAGGACCTGCTGCGCCGGGAACCGGTCCGCCTGGACGAGCGGGCGATCGAGGGACTGGTCAGGGACAAGATCGTACTCGTAACCGGCGCGGGAGGGTCAATAGGTTCAGAGATATGCCGACAGACGGCCAGATTCGGCCCCCGCGGCATAGTACCTGTCTCTTATACA
>JAOACM010000855.1 GCA_026417845.1 Planctomycetota bacterium
GGCTATGATGCCTCAGGCGAGGTCGAGCCGCAGGAGCTTATGGCCGCTCAACGTCTCACCTATGTCGAGCGCAGCGAGGCCCTGGCCGACTGTCATGTCCAGATCGTCACCGTCCCCACCCCCATCGATGCCCATAAACAACCTGACCTCGGCCCCCTGAAACTGGCCTGTCGGATGCTCGGTGAGATCCTTAAGCCCGGCATGATCCTGGTCTTTGAATCGACCGTCTATCCAGGCGCCACCGAGGAGGTCTGTATCCCGCTGATCGAGGAGGTCTCTGGGTTGGTCTACAATCGCGACTTCTATGCCGGCTATAGCCCCGAGCGGATCAACCCGGGGGATAAACTCCATCGCCTGACCACGATCAAGAAGGTCACCTCTGGCTCAACCCCCGAGGTTGCGCAATTCATCGATCAGCTCTATGCCTCGATCATCCCGGCCGGGACCCACCTGGCAAGCAGCATCCGGGTCGCCGAGGCGGCCAAGGTGATCGAAAATACCCAGCGCGACCTCAATATCGCCCTGATCAATGAGCTTGCGATCATCTTTAATCGCCTGGGTCTAGACACCCAGGAGGTCTTAGAGGCCGCCGGGACCAAATGGAACTTTCTCCCCTTTCGCCCCGGTCTGGTCGGCGGGCATTGTATCGGGGTCGATC
>JAOACM010000856.1 GCA_026417845.1 Planctomycetota bacterium
CCCCCGATACTCCGCGATCCGGCCGCCGTCCGTTCGCTCCGTACCCGCCAGCCCCCACCATGATTCCACAAAACGAGGGCGTATCTTTCGGCCGGGAAATTTTCCGCCGCCCACTTCACGAAATCGGTAAGGTTCCGGGGATCGCCCATGTTCACTTCCCTGGCGCCCCTGCCGTCGCCCCAGTCGGCCACGGCGCACTTCGGATACGGTTCCATGCCTGCCCCGATATGAAATCTGTTGGCGAGGCTCCAGTTCTTGTACCTCGTATCGAAACACGGCGTCCTGTCGAACTGGACGACAATGTTGACGTCGGCGGTGCTCCCGACGGAGGCCATTTCCAGAAAGTCTTCTATCCCGGCCCATTCCAGGTTGTTATCGGCACCCATGTACACCATGAAAGTCCAGGCAGCGCGGCGTTCGGAGGTCCGGGTCGAGCGGGAGGCCCTGGCCATCCCGGCGGGAACTTCGACGGTCACACGGTTGGGTTCCGAGGCGGTGGCGGTCCAAGGTGGTGTCGAAAGCATCGCGATCGTACAAAAACAGGAGAATAGCGTCGCTGATAGGAATCGCGCGCCTTTCGTCCGCTGGAGGATATTTGCGGAGGGCGGCGGGATTTTCGAGGCTGGGCGACGCATGGCAGTTCCGCTTTCTCCCTG
>JAOACM010000857.1 GCA_026417845.1 Planctomycetota bacterium
GCCGGGGCCAGCGTGGACCTCGGTCTGGTCTATGACGCCAGGCGCGATCTGATCTGGGCTGCCCTCTGCAGCTTGCGCGGCGAGGGCGCGCTGCAGGTCGTGCGGGTGGACGCGACGACGCTCGGCGCCCAGCCGCTGAAGTGAATTTCAAGGAGGTCGCACCATGAAAACGACGGTCATTCTCGGCCTGGCACTCGCCGCTACGGTCCCGACCGCCCACGCTGCAGCCCCAGTGGCGCCGCCCGCCTTCGTAACCAAGCCGACTGCGACCCGGGACGGCGACGCGGTGAGGATCGCCTTCGCCGTCTCCGCGCCGACCGACGTGGCGGTGTACGTCGAGGACGACAAGGGGCGGGCGATTCGCCACCTGGCGGCCGGAGTGCTGGGCCCGAACGCGCCGGAGCCTCTCCAGAAGGATTCGCTCGCGCAGAATCTCGTCTGGGACGGCCGGGATGACGACGGGAAGAAGGCCGAGGGCGGGCCGTTCAAGGTCCGCGTGGGCCTCGGCTTGAAACCCGTCTGGGGCGGCGTGGCTTTCGCGAAACCGGAGGAAATCGGGCCCAATCGGATCGAGGGCGTTATTGGCTTGGCGACCGGTCCGGACGGTCGCCTTTACGTCCTCGACCTTATCAACGGCTGGGGCTGGTTCAAGGG
>JAOACM010000858.1 GCA_026417845.1 Planctomycetota bacterium
CTCCTGAATGAAGGCAATCTGCTCGGCGATGTGATCGGTTGCCTTGCACCAGATGGTGGGCTCTTCGATGTTGAGCGCCTTGAGGTCGGCACGGAAGGCCTCGGTGTAGAGCGCCGCAATCGTCCAGGCGCTTTGGCCAGTGCGGCGCGAACCCGCCTCCATCTTGTCCTCGCCCTCATCGCCGTCGGAGACCAGATGCCCCACATCGGTGATATTCATGACGTGCTTGACCCTGTAGCCGTTCAACTTGAGCACACGCTTCAAGCCGTCTTCGAACAGATACGTGCGCAGGTTTCCGATGTGGGCGTAGTTGTAGACGGTCGGACCGCAGGTGTAGAGCCCGACTTCGCCCGGCTTGAGAGGAGTGAACGGACGCAGGCTACGCGTCCACGTGTCATAGAGAATGAGCGCCATGCGGGTGAGCGCGAAGCGCAAGCAAACCAAACAAGCTAGATTTTCGCCAAACTCGAGGATACGGCCGTGCGCGGTGGTCGCTGATCACACATCGGAGGCCACCTCGGTCGACTGAATCGACCCACCCCATTAGCTTTTGTTGAGGCTGCTCATGGCAAAGACCATTCGCGATTTCTCACGACCCACCAACGGCGGCGGCACCTTCCGTCTCTCCGATCACCGCGGAAAGATTGTCGT
>JAOACM010000859.1 GCA_026417845.1 Planctomycetota bacterium
CTGAACACCTATGCTCACTATCTCTATTCCTTCCTTCCGGTAAAGCTCGGCCACGGAGATTACCTTTTTCTCGTCTTTGAAGTCCGCATGAACTCCAGCAAGCTCCACCTTCGAAATGCCGCATTCCCTGATTTTGGAAATCACGGTTTCGTTGTCCTTGAAGCGCCTGAAGCACCAGCTCTGAACCCCCAGCTCCCTGACAACATCGGTCATCGCAAAACCTCCGAAAAAGCCGCGCCGGAATGCTGCGTTCCGGGCGGTCCCGCGGATCGCCGCCCGGTCCTCTCGCACGCCTGGATCGCCTTCCCCTCCGCGCCAGTCACGGTTCCTTTTCACCGCGCCGGACTCTCCGCGCGATCCGTTCGCGACATGCTCGCCATCCCCGATTCCGCCGTTGCGAACCTGCCGCCACGGACCGATCGTCGCATGTCGGGCCGGCCTTTGTGTGCCGAGCCAGTCGCCTGATTCTGATCGCGCACCCCCGCCAAACAAAACCGCAGGCGATGTATTTTCTTACCATGAAAAAAGCCGACGATAAAGTTTCTCCAGATGTATTCCGCCGCAAAGTTGATGTATTTTTACGAAGGTTCGCCCCCAGCGTCATGCGCACCATGCGAATGCGCGATGTGTGCCCGCCAGCAACGCGCTT
>JAOACM010000860.1 GCA_026417845.1 Planctomycetota bacterium
GGCTGGACGTGTACGAAGGCGAACCTGGGGCGAACGCGACCGAGTTCAACCTGCCGCTGAAGGACGTCCCCAACTGGATCGGCACCCACCACATCGGCGCCTCGACCGACCAGGCCCAGGAGGCGATAGCCGAGGAGACCGTCCGCATAGTGCGCGCCTTCGTGACAGAGGGCAACGTGCCGAACTGCGTAAACATAGCCCGGAAGACTCCAGCCAAAGCCATGCTGGTGGTCCGCCACTACGACAGGGTCGGCGTTCTGGCCGGCGTCTTCGACCAGATACGGAAGGCTTCGATCAACGCCCAGCGCATGGAGAACATCGTGTTCGAGGGGGCGAAGGCGGCGGTGGCCCGCATTCAGCTCGACGTACCGCCCCCCGATTCGCTCCTGACATCGCTGAGATCGCATCAGGACATTCTTAGCGTATCGGTCATGCCGATAGAGGGCTGACCGGGAGCTGATGCGGCTCCGCGCCTGCGCTGGATCACAGGCGGCGTAATTGTCTGCTGCGTCAGGTGGCGGTTGCCATTTCGCAGCGGCTCGCTCAAATGGGGCAACAGAGCCGGTTGCGATGTTGGTCCGCAGAAATGGCTGTCAGAAAGGACGCGACAAAGCGGGCGCGGAGATGTACGCGCAGGCTTGCCTCCG
>JAOACM010000861.1:0-268 GCA_026417845.1 Planctomycetota bacterium
CGAAACCACCGTGCTGCACGCGGCTTCCGGCCTGGCGAGCTGAAGCGGCGGCGGGCGCTGGTCCGGGCCAAAGCGGACGTGCGGGTCGGCAAACGGCTAGAATCGAATCATGCGCACACCGCTGATCGCCGGCAACTGGAAAATGTACAAGACGCCGGCCGAAACGAAAGAGTTTTTCGTCCGCTTCCTGCCGCTGGTGGAGAAATCCACGCATGCCGACATCGCCATCTGCCCGCCCTTTGTGGACATCCCCGCCGCGGTGGAGGCG
>JAOACM010000861.1:278-643 GCA_026417845.1 Planctomycetota bacterium
CTTCACCGGCGAAGTGACGCCGGCGATGCTGAAAGCCGCCGGCTGCCAGTATGTGATCATCGGCCACAGCGAGCGCCGGCAGTATTTCGGCGAGACCGATGAGACGGTGCTGAAGCGCACGCGCGCCGCGCTGGAAGCGGGCCTGACGCCGATCGTCTGCGTGGGCGAGCTGCTGGAAGAGCGCGAGGCCGGGCGGACGAACGAGGTGTTGCAGAGGCAGTTTGAAGGCGGCATTGCCGGCCTCAGCGCCGAAGAGTTTGCCCGCATCGTGATTGCCTACGAGCCGGTGTGGGCCATCGGCACCGGCAAGGTGGCGACGCCGGAGACGGCTGAAGATGCGCATCGTTTCCTGCGCGGGCTGGCCG
>JAOACM010000862.1 GCA_026417845.1 Planctomycetota bacterium
GGAGATGGGAGTCCGCGCTGCCGGGATAAATCTCTGGCCTGGCAGCAGGCGCTTCGTGCCGCCGGACCGGGCGCCGGATTTGCTGGATGCGAGGCCTGCAGGAGTCGAGATATTCGGGATTTTCGTAAATGCCGCTGCGGAAGAGATCGTCAAATATACCGTGGGGTTGGAGCTTGATGTAGTACAATTGCATGGGGACGAGACGCCGGAGGCGATCCGCCTTCTGCGGAGCGACCTGCCCCGGGATCGGTGCGTAAGGATAGTCAAGGCCATCCGCGTCCGCGATGCCTTTCCTGCTGGGGAGGCGACGGACTTCGAGGCCCTCGCTGACGGCCTGCTCTTCGATTCGGGAGCGGGGACCGGGTATGGCGGAACCGGGACGGGGTTCGATTACGGGCTGCTGGCCGGTGCGGGCGCCAGGTTTCCGTTCGTGATCCTGTCCGGGGGCCTGAACGCCGGCAATGTGGAGCGGGCGATACGGCTGGTCTGCCCGCACATGGTGGATGTCTGCTCCGGGGTGGAATCGGCGCCCGGGATAAAGGACCGGAAAAAACTCGAATCTTTCGTGAACGCGGCGCGGCGGGCGTCAATATCTGTCTCTTATACACATCTGACGCTGCCGACGAGCGAGCTA
>JAOACM010000863.1 GCA_026417845.1 Planctomycetota bacterium
GGTCGTGATGCTGGTCAAGCGCGCCAGGGCTAAGTCTGCGGCGGGCAGGCCCGACATGACGCCGAGCCCCGGCGATACCACCCGGGATGCGAGGGACGGCAAAGCGTAAGGGCATAATAACGGCCGCCATTCGACCGGCTCGATCGTAAACCGGGGAGGACGGTTGCCCGTCCTCCCCTGCGTTTTTATCCCCCCGTAATTGTTCGCCGCGATCATATGTTGTTGGCGCAGCGCCGGGCGTATCCGCTTGCCTGCGGTGCCATTGTCGTACCGTTCGGGTGCACCGCCACGGACAGCAGCCGCAACCCGAACGCAGCATTCACGAGTGCATCCGCCCCTCAGTCCGCCGATACGCGCCAGTGTTTCCGCTTCCTCCGCCGGTGCATAAAGTCCGCCGGCCGCGCGGCGGGCGACATGCCGGATATTTCCGGCGGCTTGCCGCCGGGCCGTAATCCTCGTAAGATGCCAAGGGGCAAATGGAGGTCCGGGACCGTGGGAAGCAAGGCGGCGGTAGTGGCCGGGCACGTGTGTCTCGACATCATACCTGCGTTGCGTGGCGGAATGCCGCCTCCGGGCGGATTGGCGGTGTGCGGGCCGGCGACCATCTCGACTGGCGGGG
>JAOACM010000864.1 GCA_026417845.1 Planctomycetota bacterium
GACTCGCCTCCGCCATTCTCTGAAAAACGCCTGAGGTAAAAATCGCGAAAATCCGGCAGGGTCGGATTTCCCCTGAAGAGCCGGTGTCCCTCCCCCGCGCAAATCTTCTTTTCCCTCTCCGCCCGGGGACATCGCAACCAGCTCATGCCGAAGCGACCCGTTTCCGGGCCCACCCGTCGGCCGCCAGGATATCGTCGAGAGATGGCTCGGTCGTTCCCGCGAAAGCCGAATCGAGCGCCCGCAGCGCGTCCCCGATGCGATCGAAAATATCCAGGAACCCGATCCGGCCGGACAGGAAGAGCCCGACCGCCTCCTCGTTTGCGGCGTTCAGGACCGCCGGCGCGACGCCGCCGCGGCGTCCAGCCTCGTAGGCGAAATCCAGGCTCGGGAACCGATCGCGGTCGGGTGGCATGAAATTAAGCGAGGACATCCTGTCGAGCGTCAGGGAGGGAAGCCCTCCGTCCAGCCTGTCGGGATATGTGAGCGCGTACTGGATCGGCAGGCGCATATCCGGAAGTCCGAGCTGCGCGACGATCGAGCCGTCCTGGAACTCGACCATCGAATGCACTATGGACTGGGGATGGATAACCACCTCTATCGCTTCGTAG
>JAOACM010000088.1 GCA_026417845.1 Planctomycetota bacterium
ACATCTACGAGTACGACGGGGCGGCCTGGAAGAAGGCCGTGCCCGGCGGGTTCGAGCCGAGAGCCGGCGGCGGCCGCCTGTGGGCGGTTGACGCCAAGGGACTGGTCGAGTACGACCCCGCGTCCGGAAAACCGGAAAACCACGGTCTGCCGGAGGGGCTGCGGGGAAGGTGCGCGCATCTGGTCCTGACGCCGGAGGCGGCGTGGGTGGCGGTCGAACCGGAACCGGCGGCGGGAGAAGGCGCCGCTCCGACCGGCGGCGGCCTGGCCCGGTTCGACCTGGCGTCGCGCAAGTGGCAATCCTGGCGGGAGATAGGCGGAGGGAAGGCGGAGCAGGTATCGGCGCTGAGCTTTCATGATGGGTGCGTCTGGGCCGTCACGATGGACGGGAGCTACGGACAAAAGTCGGCCCACCCCGGTATGACCACCACCTACCAGACTACGTTCGTCGCGACCGGTTTTCGGATCAACCGGTTTGACGAAAAGACAGGGAGATGGGAGTCGTGCCCGCTCGAGGCGAAGGAGCTTGAGACGCGCATGATCTGCGGCCAGGACGCCATGCGCGACATGGATCCCATCCTCCTGCAATACGTCGAGGAAATGAGCGTGGGACCCAGGAGGATCTTCGCGACGGTAAGGCTCGGGGCGAAGCGGTTCTTCGGAGGCTACTGGCCGTGCATCGGGCAGGTGGCTTCGAAGCCGTCCGGAAGCACGGCGTGGGCCGCGCGGTTCGAACACCGCCCGGAGCAGATCGAACTCCAAGGGGAGCAGCCCCTGGTATTGAAAATATCCTACGGCGAGCTTACGCGCATCGGCTCGAACCTCAGGCACCACCTGTGGGAGGCCGTAGCGCACGACATGCCGCTGGGCCTGCTGGTCCACGACGGCCGGCACTGGGCCGTGACGGAGAGCTGCGTGGCGTGGTTCGACGAGGAGGCCGGCTCGTGGCGCAGGGTTCTGGGGTCTGACTTCCGGTGGTACTGGCGCGCTACGGCAGGGCTTGATGACGGCCGGGCGCTGTATATCGGTTCCGACAGGGGCCTGGTATCGCGGCTTGATTTCGAGACGGGCCGCTTCGAGCTGCTCGGCGCCTTCGACGGCAGGACCGTCGTCCGGCTGGCGAAGGATCGGGACGGGAACCTGCTGGCAGCCTGCGTACCGGCGCCGCTGGGCAGGTTGCCGGTTCAGATCGAACGCGGTCTCCGGCCGGCGCTGGATTGCGACGCCGCCAGGTTCGACGGCAAGGCGTGGACGCCGATCGCGGCTTCGGAAGTGCCCACCGTCCAGCCCTCGAAGTGGGTGTTCAGGCAGGTCGAGAAGAAAGACCATCTGGACAAGTCGCAGGGGAATTTTCTGTGGGGAGTCGCTCCGGGCGACCCGGCCATAAGGCCGCGATATTATGTGAAGGAGTTGTTTTTCCCGCTGGTGTTGTGCGAAGGGGAGGGCGGACGGAGGCTGTGGCTGTCCACATTTACGGGGATAGCGATGCTCAATCTGCCCAAGTGAGTCGTTCCGCATCCGGGAACCCGTCGCGGCCGTCCCCGGAAAGGGAAAACTGGGCTGCGCGCGGCGAGGGGTAGCCTGTTCGCCTTCGGATGCTGGCAGGTTTCCAGAACCGGCGCGTCCACGGAGTGGCCCGGCCGCGAAAGCCGGGTATGAACCGACGATGATCCCCTGGAGGGCTGCGCGTTGGCTCATTTCCGGACAGTCTGGCTGCTGGTAACCGCTGCGGCATGCGGTGCGGCTGTGATGGCGGTCGAGCTGCTCGGCGCGAGGTTTCTGGGCGCGGCGTACGGCGGAAGCCTGACTGTCTGGGCAGCGATAATATCCGTGACGCTGTTGTCGCTTGCCGCCGGATACTTCGCTGGAGGATACCTTTCTGACCGCTTTCCCCGGCCGGCGCTGCTGTATGGGGTGCTTCTGGCGGCCGGGGTGATGGTGGCGGTCTGCCCGTATCTGAGGTTCGCTCTGAAGGCCTGTTACGAAGCATTCGGGATCATGGGCGGCGCTCTGGCTTCGGCCGCGCTGGTTTTCTCTGCGCCGCTGGTCCTTTTCGGGATGGTAAGTCCGTTCGTCATCAGGCTCTTGTGCACCGGCGGGGAGGGGGTCGGCATCAGGGCCGGTGGCGTCTACGCGGTCTCGACGCTGGGCAGCGTGGTCGGGACGCTGGCGACAGGTCTCTGGCTGATACCTTCGTTCGGGACATCCGAATGTTTAAGGGGCGCTGCCGCGGCGACGGCGCTCGTCGGAGCGGTCGGACTGGCGCTGGAGTTTGGTGTCAGGGGGGCCGCGACAGCGCTGCTGCCGGCCGCCATCGTAGCGCTGCCGGGACCCGCGGGCAGAGTGGGTGACCGTTATGCGGCGCCGGACGGGGAGGCCGTCGAAGTGCTCGCGACGCGCGATTCCGCCTACGGCCACATCGCGGTGCTCGGGAAAGGCAGCTACAAGCTGTTGGTGGTGGACGGGATCGTCCAGACCGGATTTCCGACATCCCGCGGCGGGCCGGCCAGAGGGCAGGGGCTCGCGGCCAACTACTTCCAGGAGCTGCTGCCCTACACGGTGCCAGATCCGAATGGCCGGAGCGCTCTGGTCATAGGTCTGGCCGGAGGAATGACGCCGGCGATCCTGTCGCTGTACGGTATCCGCGTCGAGTGCGTAGACCTCGACCCTGCCATAATTGAAACCGCCCGCGACCTCTTCGGCTTCGACGGCCCCGCCGTCGCAGATGACGGCCGCAAGTATCTCGAATCGTGCGGGAGGCGGTACGACTTCTGCGTCATAGATACCTATTCGGGCGACGTGTTCCCATTCCATCTGGCTACCGTCGAAGCATTCCGCGCGGCGAAAGGGGTGCTGCTGCCTGGGGGGGTGCTGGCCGTCAATTATATAGGTGCGCCGGGCGGCAGGGCTTTCGCGTGCGTCCACGCGACGATAGCGAGCGTTTTCCGCCACGTCCTGGCGATAGGTGGCGAGGAGGGAGGCGACGTACAGACGATAACTGTGTTCGCATCGGACCGGGAGATCGAGTTCAACAGGGGATGGATGGACGTCGTTGGGACGGGCGGGGTGGATCCAGTGAGCGCGACGATAGAACGGCTGAGGATAAAGCCGTCGAGGAGCGACGCCTTCGTACTTACGGACGACTACAATCCCGTGGATTTCCTCCGGGGAGACGAGGCGCTTCGATGGCGCGCCAGGACGATCCGCAATATCGGCGGAGGCGCCGTGTTCTGAATGGGGGCGCCGTGATGGAGGGCGGTTACGGCGGCGGTCCGGCCTCAAGGCGGGAGACCCGTATTGATGGACAGGCGCAGGCGAAAGGGTCCAGGCGGCCACGGGCTGGCGGGAGAGCCGGCGGCCGGCGGAAGAACAGCCGGCGATGCGGCTGCCGGCGTCGGGGCGGGCGGCGGCGATGCGCCCGGCGGCGTGGGTCCGGAATCCGGATCGGCGGGCGCCACAGGACTGGACACCGTCGCGGTGATCGTGGCGGCTGGCGCTTCGTCCCGCATGGGCGGCAAGGTGCGCAAGCCGTTTATGAAGATAGGCGGGCGCGAGGCGCTGGCCTGGGCGATAGGAACGCTGGCCCGCGTGAGTTACGTCCGGCGGTTCGTGATCGTGACGCGGCCTGAGGACAGGGCGGCGGCCCGGCGCACGGTCCGGCGCATGTCGGCAGCGATAGCCGGCCGCGAGGTCCGCTTTGCCGACGGCGGCGCGCTCCGTCGCGACTCGGTCATCAACGGGCTCGAGGCTTGCGGGGAGGATCTCCCGATCGTTGCCGTCCACGATGCCGCCAGGCCGCTCGCATCGCCGGAACGGATCGAATTGGCAATCGAGACCGCCGCGCGGGCCGGTGGCGCGATACTCGCCTGTCCCATACGCGACACGGTCAAACTCGTTGATCCCGGCGGACGCGTCGTAAAGACGATCCCGCGCGACGGCCTCTACGCGGCGCAGACGCCCCAGGTTTTCCGTCTCAGCCTGATCCGTCGCCTCGCCGAAAGGGCGCGTCGCGAAGGGCTGGAAACTACGGACGACGCCGCGATACTCGAGGTCTACGGGGAGAAGCCGCTCGTCGTGGAAAGCGGGCCGGAGAACCTTAAGATCACGACGCCGGAGGACCTGCGGATCGCGGAGGCGCTGCTGATGTTCCGCGCCGGCCGGAGTGGCGCCGGGGCGGGCCGGGGTGCAGATGCCCGGGGCAGCCTCGCCGGCGGTGGAGCCGGCCGGGCCCGCCGGAAGGAAACCGGGTGGGGCGTGGTGAGGCGGCGCGGAGGTATATGAAAATGCGCATCGGGTATGGATACGATTCCCACAAGCTGGTTGCCGGCAGACAATTGCGGCTGGGCGGCGTGGACGTGGAATATGACAGGGGATGCGTCGGGCATTCGGACGCCGACGCGCTGGTCCACGCCGTGATAGACGCTATCCTCGGCGCCGCCGCGCTGGGCGATATCGGCATGCGCTTCCCCGATACGGACCCGAAATACAAGGACGCCTACTCGCTCGAACTGCTGAAACAGATATCCGGCGCGCTCAGGGACGCTGGCTACAGGATTGCCAACGTGGACGCGACGGTGATCATCGAGCGGCCCAAGCTCGGCCGGCTGAAGGCCGAGATGGCCGCCAACATAGCCGGCGCCTTGGGAATATCACCCTCTCAGGTGAACGTAAAGGCCAAGACGGCGGAGGGGCTGGGGCCGGTCGGATCAGGGGATGCGGTGGAGGCGCATGCCGTGGCGCTGATCGAGGAGATGAGGGGGCAGTAAGAGCCTGTCCGAAAACTTCCCGCTGGGCGGCGGGGGAGTTTTGGGATAGGCCCTGGGCTGATATGCTCAGGCGCTACGTCAACCATAAATGGGCGCGGCAAACAATTACCTTTCACCGGGAGAGGGGGGGATAAGGAGGCGGGACATGCAGCTGCCAAAGGAAGATGCTGAAAAGGTCATACAACTGATGCTCCGTCTGTTGGCCTTCACGAACGAAAAGCTTAATATCTGCCCAGGAGCCCGCGCGAAAGGCCCTTCGGCCGAGTTTTCTCTGAACGAGCGGATACGCATTCGCGACGCGATGTGGAAAGACAGAAAGATACTGAACGCTTTCCTGTCCGAAAATCCGTACGGCCTTGACGCAAATGATCTCGACATCGTAAGGAAATGGCGTGAACGCGCAGTTGTGGACGAGTTTTACATTTATCGCTATCTGAAAAACCATGCCATTTTTATCGCCGATGAGAAGGTCTACGGCGTCTTGGCTCTTGTATATCCCTTCGAAACCATCTTCCCAGAGCCGGTTCTTCCTGTGCTGGTAGGAACGGTTTTATTGCCGTTCTGCGGGAGGATAGCGTGGGATGGGCTGGCGGAGAGCTATAACGTCAGATTCGGGAGCGGCGTGCGTTCGGATTTGCGTGAGATTTATCTGGCGGCCAAGGAGAATCTCAGAGTCATAACTACGCTCGAAGGAGAGGGGGCGGAGGGGGAAGATGCCAGGCGAGAGCTGGAAAAACGACAAGAGAAAACTCGCCAGGATAAGTTGAACAAGCTCCTTTCTATTGAGGCGACTCTGGATACCATGCAGGGAGAGAGTCCCATGGAGAAGCAGGCGTTCCGTCTGCTCCGGGAATGCTCAGGGCTGGCTAAGGCCATAGTAGAACATCCATTCGGAGGGGACGAGCTGTGGACGTCCGGCAGAAAGACCTGGCTGGCCCTGGAGCGTTTCCGTAAAATGCTGGAGCGTTCCGAAAAGGCAGGGCGGTAGCTGCGGAGGAGGTTTTCAGAATATTCCGTGACAGATCACACGGGAGCCTGATGCCTGTGCGATCCGGATTCTGGTTTCTTTTGGAAGAAGGGGGCGTGTCATGCCAGGCAAAAGTGCTGTGACGATTTCCGGTACGGTGGTTCTGATATCCCTGTGCGCGGCGGGCTGCTCGTTCATGCGGCAGCCTGAAACCGAAGAGGATAAGATACCTGTGCTCCAGAGCGACCCGTGGCGCGATCCGTTCATAGGGCCGGTTCCCGCCGGGAGACTCAGGATAGAGGAGTATTCCAACGGGGTCGTGTACTACGGCGCGCGGAATTACAGGCGGCTGATGCCTGAGGCCATGGACACGGTTGAATACGCCCCGGCCTATATCGAGATGCGCAACGTCCGTTTCCGCGGCATGCTCAATGACTTCAATAACGCGCGGATGAGGGCCGATCGCGCCGTGGTCCGCGTGCGCGATCTCCCCGACGGGCGCAGGAATATCGCGAGGGTGGCGCTGGAGGGCGATGTCAGATTCGCCGACGACAGGGGGCAGACGGCGTCGAGTCCGCTGGAGCTGGATTTCGAAACCTCGACGCTGACCGCCGGCGGGAAACACAAAGCGCTTATGTCGGAAGAAAAGTAGCGCTCCACGGCTGGGCCGTGGAGGAAAACGTCCGCCGGTCAGGAACGAGGGGCAGCTTGCCGGGCGGAGAAGGGGCATCGGGACTTTGGCCTGTCTCCCGGCGCGTGAAATATCTCCCCCCGGCCGTATCCCGGATCGTATCATAGGACTCGGCCATCAGGCGCATGGGTGTGCCTGCCCGGCGGCCGGGTGGAACGGAACGGATCGGACCGGTTCGCCCCTCAGGCGCCGGGTATACCGTCGCGGGCGGCTACCGGGCCGGCAGGTGGCGGGCTGGCCGCCGCAGGGGGCATACTCCTCCCTCCGGGAAACGTGAACCGGGTGAGCGATGCCGGTACTCGTCGTGGGCAGCGTTGGGATTGACGACATTGAGACGCCCGCCGGAGCGCGGAAAGGGCTGCTGGGCGGTTCGGCGGTGTATTTTTCGCTGGCGGCGAGCCTTTACACGCGGGCGCTGCTGGTGGCGAATGTCGGGACCGATTTCCCCGCGGAGTTCCGGGACGCCCTGGCGACGAAGGACATAGACCTTTCCGGCCTTGCCGTCGAGGACGGAGAGACCTTCCGCTGGTCCGGACGCTACCGCGAAAACATGAACGACCGCGACACGCTGGAAACGCGACTGAACGTCTTCGGATCGTTCGATCCCATTCTGCCGGAGGCGTTCAGGTCCTGTCCGTACGTGTTCCTCGCCAACGGGGTGCCCGCGGTGCAGCTCAGGACCCTGGCGCAGATGCGCGTCCGTCCGAAACTGGTAGCGGCCGATACGATGGACCTGTGGATACGCACGACAGCATCCGATCTGGCCGAGGTGATATCGAAGGTGAACGTGCTTACGGTCAACGACAGTGAGGCGCGGATGCTGTCCGGCAGACGTTCTCTTCCGGACGCCGCAGCGGCCATACTTTCGCGCGGGCCGAAGGTAGTGATCGTCAAGAAAGGCGAACATGGCGTTACGGCAGTCGGGCGGGATATCGGACTGTTTTCAATGCCAGCGTACCCGACCGGATCGGTAGTTGACCCGACCGGCGCAGGAGACTCCTTCGCCGGCGCCATGATGGGCTATCTTGCCGGAACCGACGAGGTATCGCCCGACAACGTGCGGCGCGCGATAGCGCACGGTACGGTCGCAGCGTCTTTTACCGTTGAGAGTTTCGGCGTTGAGCGGCTGGCCTCTATAAGCAGGCGCGATGTGGAAGAACGGCTTCGGGAGCTGCGGGAGATCGTGCGGATTCCCGCCTGAGGGTGCGCGCGGGCGGCGGTGGACACGGGGAGTCCGGCTGCGTAGTTGTTTGCCGCATCCGGGTGGTAGCTGTCATCTGCAGTGGCGCGCCCGAAGACAGCAACAGCAGCGTTGCTCCAATGGGGCTGCTCCGCCTGCTCTGGTACCACATCTGGGAACGGCAAACAATCACCCGACCGCTGCCTGGCCTTGGGACACGCCGGAACGTATCGTGGGGAGGCTGGACTGCAGAGGCGGATACCGGCTGGGAGGGTGGAATGCTGCGTACCGGGCGCGTCGGACCGCAAAGGGCTGTGCGGACATTCGTGGCCATAGAGCTGCCGGACTATCTGAGGGAGGCCCTGTCCGGGATCGCGCGCAGGCTCGCCACTGACCTGCCGTGGGTCAGGTGGACCGCACCGGAGAATCTGCACCTGACGGTCAAGTTTCTTGGCGACGTCCAGTGGAACGACACCGGCCGGATCGGAGCGGCGATCAAGGAGGAGGCCGCCAAGGGCGAGCCGTTCGAGATCGAGCTGGTCGGCATCATGCCGTTCCCGCCCGGCCGCTCGCCCAGGATCGTGGCCGTCGGCGTCGTTGCCGGCGAGGCCATGTCGGCGCTTCACGCCGCCCTTGACAGGAGGATGGAGGAATTCGGGATAAGGCCCGAGGACCGGGCTTTCCTGCCGCACCTGACGCTCGGCAGGGTCCGCGACGGCCGGGCCAGAGATATGGCGGGCGTCTTGGCCCCGCTGGCGGAACGCGGGATCGGAGCGTTTGATGCGGAGGAGGTCGTGTTTTTCCAGAGCGAGCTCAGGCCTGAGGGCCCGCTCTACACGCCCCTCTGCCGGGCGAAGCTGGGCGGGTAGGGGACGCCGGTGGCTTGCTGCGTAAATGGCCAGGGCGCTTCCTGGGGGCAGGAACCTTTCGGGCTGTGGCACCCTATCTGGAAACCTTAAGATGGGCCGGGCGGGAGCTGCGAAAGCCCTGGCTGCCGCAGGAGTTCCGGGTAGGCTCTCAGCCTGTCTGGAAACCTCCGGGCAGGTAGGGGGAACATCGAACACCAGGCTCCGCCCCTGGAGGTTTTTGGATAGACTCTCAGGGTATTGGGATGTGAGAGGCGGGGTTCCGGGATTGAGCCTGCGGCGTGCGCCCCGGGACCGGATTCAGTTCCAAGGCGTGAAGCGGTGGGACGTTGCGCCCGCGCGGTGGGTTGGGCCGGAAGCGGTGTGATCCGGGGTCTGGCGGACGGGTCGGCAAGGTGCAGCCGCGCCTCGATGGAGGGGAAGGAAGATGGCCAGGGGCAGGGATGAGAGTCAGGAGAAGCCGGATAAGGCGGAGAAGCCGGAAAAACCGGCAAAGAAGGTCAGGGAGGAAACGAAGGAGAGCGCCGAGGAGAAGGCGAGGCGCGAGGAGGCGTTGAGGCGCGCGCTGACGCAGATAGAAAAACAGTTCGGCGCGGGGACGATAATGAAGCTGTCGTCCGAGTATCGCGTTGACGCGCCGGCGATCTCGACAGGTGCACTCTCGCTTGACATGGCTCTTGGCGTCGGAGGATTGCCGCGGGGCAGGGTCGTAGAGATATTCGGTCCCGAATCTTCAGGGAAGAGTACGCTGGCGATGACAGTGGTGCGCAACGCTCAGCAGGAAGGCGGGATAGCGGCCTACATAGATGCCGAGCATGCGCTGGACCCCATATACGCGAGGCGGCTGGGGGTGAAGACGGACGAGCTTCTGCTGAACCAGCCCGATACGGGCGAACAGGCGCTCGAGATAGCCGACCAGCTCGTGAGGTCCGGGGCCGTGGATGTGATCGTCGTGGATTCCGTAGCCGCCCTGGTGCCCAAGGTGGAGATAGACGGCGACATCGGCGACTCGCACGTGGGCCTTCAGGCCCGCCTGATGTCGCAGGCGCTCCGCAAACTGACCGGCTCCATCGCCCGGTCCAACTCCATCGTCATATTCATAAACCAGCTCAGGGAGAAGATCGGCGCGATGGGATACGGGCCGCCTGAAGTTACGCCTGGCGGGAGGGCGCTTAAGTTCTACGCCTCGGTCCGGATAGACCTGCGGAGGATCGGACTGCTGAAGGAGGGCGACAGGACGATCGGCAGCACCGTCCGCGCGAAGGTAGTCAAAAACAAGGTAGCGCCACCGTTCCGGAGCGCCGAGTTCGACATACTGTTCCAGTCCGGTATCTCGTGGGAGGGCACGGTACTCGACCTGGGCGTCCAGGCCGGCGTCATCTCGAAATCCGGAACATGGCTTTCCTTCGGCGAGACGCGCCTGGGGCAGGGGCGCGAGGCCGCCAGGAGATTCCTGATGGAGAACCGGGACATCTGTTCGAAGATCGTCGAACAGGTGCGCGCCAGGCGGGATATCCTGGAGGCTGGGATAGCACCCGCGAAGGACGAGTAGATGCGGAAGGCTTCGCCGGACAGGAGATACAGCGGGTTGCTCCCGGAAGCGGCCCGATGCGCGGAGGACGTCGCGCACCTGGTAGAGCAGCCGGGACCTGCGGCGCCGGCGCGCCCTCCGCGATCCTTCGAGCCCCTTTCCTTCCGTCTCCGGACTTCCGCGCTCTCCCTTTTCCCGCTGATCGTGTGTTCTATCTTTGTGCGGGGAGCCGCCGGCGGCGGCGAAGCCGCGCCGGAAGACGATCCGGACCTCGCCGCCGCGCTCTCGCTCCAGCGCGCCTTCATGAAGGTGGCCGCGGCGGCCGCGCCTTACGTCGTCAGGGTATCGGCCATCCTCCCGGCGGAGCCGCTGTCCGCCGGGCAAAGGCGCATCAACGAGCAGTTCCAGCCGAACAGGTTCGAGAACGTGTCGGAAGGCAGCGGCATCATAGTCGGCTCCGAGGGCGAGATACTGACGAATGAGCACGTCGTGCGTGGGGCGGAGAAGATCGCGGTCGAGCTGCATGACCGGAGGCGGTTCGAGGGCAGGGTTATCGGGAGCGACATCCATTCTGATCTGGCCGTGCTGCGGATCCCGGTCTCAGGGCTGAAACCCATCCCGCTCGGAGATTCTTCTGATGATATACGTCCGGGGCAGTGGGTGGTGGCGGTGGGCAGCCCCTTCGGTTTATCCAACACTGTGACGGTCGGCGTGGTCTCGGCTCTCAACCGCTCGTTCTTCCGCAGCGGAGGGGATACCTACTACGGGAACCTGATCCAGACCGATGCTGCCGTAAACAGGGGGAATTCCGGCGGCGCGCTGTTAGATCTGCGGGGGCGTCTGATCGGAGTCAACACGGTTATTTTTTCGCAGACGGGGGCCTATCAGGGCGTAGGGTTCGCCATCCCGGTCAATACGGTCAGGGAGCGCCTCCCCTTGCTGCGTCAGGGACGCGAGATCCAGTACGGCTGGCTCGGCGTCGAACCGCGGGATCTCACGCCGGATATCGCGGCGGCCTTCAATATGCGCGACCTGTCAGGCGTGTTCGTGGCGCGGGTTGTCCCCAACAGTCCGGCCGAGAGGGCCGGCATCAGGCGCGGGTCCGTCATACTGAGCGTCAACGGCAGGGCGCTGGCCTCCCACCATGACCTGATAGGCGCCGTGGAGAGATGCCCGGTCGGCAGAGAGGCGGAACTGGAGATCGTGTCTCCGGACGGGACGCGGCGGAGGCTGAAGGTCAGGATCGGGCGGCGGATGTCCGAGGTGTTGCTGGCGGCCAGGCCTCGGGGTTACGCGCCGGAGGAAAGCGGAGGGGAGGACGAAACGGAGATGCCTGCGGAGAGGACGGCCTTCCGCGGCATGACGGTGCGCGAGATGGACGGGGACGAAAAGAAGCGCTTGGGAGTGGCATCGGGGCTGATGGTTATAGCGGTGAAGACGGGTTCCCCCGCCGCCCGCGCAGGCATCTACGAGGGGGCTGTGGTGGACGAGATAAAGCACGGCGGGCTTCCAGCGCCGGTGCGTCCGGATGATATAAGGGGTTTTCAGGCCGCCACCTCCGGCGCGAAGGGGCCCGTCGCGATCCATACGGTACAGGACGGATATATTGTGCTGGAGGAGGACGAGTGAAAGGGGCGGGCGGAGCCGGAGCAGGCGGGCCGTATCCTGAGACGCATGTTTGCGCGAGGCAGCGGGGCGGAGGGACCGGCGATGACGGTTACTGAAAAGACGAGGATAGCAGATATTC
>JAOACM010000865.1 GCA_026417845.1 Planctomycetota bacterium
GAGATGTGTATAAGAGCCAGTCCGCCACGCGCGCGTTTTCCGCCCGCGCCGCTTCCAGCGCTTCCTTCTGGCGTCCGATCTCCCCGCGCGCAGCCTCCAGCTCGCTTCCTAACCGTCCAGCCTCTCCGCGTGCGGCCTCCAGTTCGCTCCTCAGCCTGCCGTTCTCGTTCCTCGCGGCATCCAGCTCGCCTCTCAGGCCGGCTGCATCCGACCGGGAAGAGTCCAGTTCCTTCGCGAGGCGCGAAATCTCCCCTCGGGCATACTCCAGCTCCCCAGTCAGCCTGGCCGTCTCGCCGCGCGAGGCCTCGAGTTCCCCGGCCAGCCGTTTCACTTCTCCTTTCGCGTCCGCCGCCTCCTTCCGCGACCCCTCCAACGCCTCGGCGGCAGAGGCAAGCTCGCCTTTCTGTCTGGATATTTCCGCCGCGGCGATTTCCAGAGCCTCCCTCAACTTCGTGTTTTCCCCGCGGGCCGCCTCCAGAGCCGCTTTGAGCCCGGCATTCTCGCCGCGCGCTGCTTCCAGCGTTTCCTTCAGCCCCGCGATTTCTCCCCGTGCCCCATCAAGCTCGCTGCCCAGCCTGCCGGCATCCGCCCTGGTCG
>JAOACM010000866.1 GCA_026417845.1 Planctomycetota bacterium
GTCCATATGTGGGGTTGCAGCGGGCAGAGCGTGCCCCTTTGTAGCGGCGCCATTGTTGTCCCGTTCGGGCGCACCACTACAAACAAATAGCAGCCGCCCCCTGAACGCGGCGAACAATTACGCTGGATGTCCAGGCCCGCGTATTTCCCGGCCCGGCCGGCCAGCGGGAGGTCCGCGCGCGGAGTACCGCGGGGGCCGCAAAGTTCTTGAAGGGGCGCAAGCCGGAATATATCGTTCAGTTGCGCAGGCCATCGAGACCGGCGGGCGTTCCATCGCGGGAGAAGCTGCCGGGGATGGACGGGCCTTGCCGGCCCCTTGGGTACTGAAGAAGGCCGGATCGCTCCGCGGAACCCCGGATCGGACTGACGCGGGCCGCGGCTGGCGGGGAGTCGCAACGCCGGCAGCCCCAAATCCGGCCGGAGGTCGGGGAACGGATCCGGGCGGCCGGTCCCCGCCAGATCCCCGGAAGGATGGGAATGGCCTCCGGGCAGACGCTCCACGTAGCGGCACTGCGCTGAAAAGTTGAGAGGAGAATTCGAAGTCGCAACCGGGGCAGATCATCACACTATAATTGATACAAAGG
>JAOACM010000867.1 GCA_026417845.1 Planctomycetota bacterium
AGCACGCGGATCCCAGGCTGGGCGAGCACCGCGACTGGGGGACGAAGATATTCAATTACAGCCGCCCCGAAGTCTCGAACTTCCTGCTGGCAAACGCCCTGTTCTGGTTCGACAAGTACCACGTGGACGGGATCCGCGCCGATGCCGTGGCGTCCATGCTTTATCTTGACTACTCGCGCCGCGACGGGGAATGGATACCGAACAGGTACGGCGGCAAGGAGAATCTGGAAGCCATCGCCTTCCTTAAGCGGGTCAACGAACAGGTGTATGCCAGGTTCCCGGGAGTTATGACGATAGCAGAGGAGTCAACGAGCTGGTCCGGGGTCTCCCGTCCGACTTATCTCGGCGGGCTCGGATTCGGCTTCAAGTGGAACATGGGATGGATGCACGACGTGTTGTTCTACATGCAGAAGGAACCGGTACATCGCCGTTATCACCACGATAAGCTGACGTTCGGTTTAGTGTATGCCTTCAACGAGAACTTTATCTTGTCATTGTCCCATGACGAAGTAGTGCATCTGAAAAAGTCTTTATTTGGCAAAATGCCCGGCAACGAAGCGCAGAAGATTGCCAACCTACGCCTGCTTTACGC
>JAOACM010000868.1 GCA_026417845.1 Planctomycetota bacterium
GTTGAAGGTGCCTCGCTGGATCATCGTAGAGCCCGACGCGAGCCGGTATCCCCGCCCGTTGCTGGAAACCGTTCAGGAATGCCAGGATGCGATGAAAGCGGGCAAGACCGGCAAGGCGCAGGAACTGGCGGAGAAAGCCCCCTTCCTGCTGGACGTGCGCGAAGCCGCCGAACTGGAGAAGGACGGCTACATCGAAGGCGCTGTTCACATCCCCGTGCGCCAGGTTCTGGAGAACCTCGACAAACTGCCCGCGCAGGATCAGCCCATTGTGGTGTACTGCGCATCCGGTCACCGCGGCGGCTTTGTCACTGCGGCGCTGAAACTGCTGGGCTACAGCAACGTGCGCAACCTGGCGGGCGGTCTGGGCGCGTGGAAGAAAGCCGAACTGCCGGTCGTCACCGGCTCGATGCCCGAAGCCCCCAAAGCCGGCACTGCCCCGGAGATCAAAGATCAGGCGTTGTATGAACTGCTCAAGGGCTTCTTTGCCGAATTGCCGGAGGGCTTCTATACCATCAAGGCCGACAAACTCAATGCTGACATCGCCGAGGGAAAAACCTACAACCTGATTGATGTCCGC
>JAOACM010000869.1:0-229 GCA_026417845.1 Planctomycetota bacterium
GGGCTTAGCCACTCGGTCTGACAGACAGCACCGGCCGCAACCCCACACTCAGAACGACGGGAAATGATGTTAAGCCGTGACCGAAACCTCGGCAAGCACGATAAAGTTTTCGAACGGAAGCGGTGCGATGTTAGGTCCGCAGTGGCAGCTGTCAGACGGGCCGCTACGCGCGGGCGCGAAGATGTACGCGCAGGTTTGCCTCCGCCGCTCTCTGAAAAACGCCTAGGTA
>JAOACM010000869.1:238-565 GCA_026417845.1 Planctomycetota bacterium
AGCCGGTGGGAGCGTGTTCAATGGTTGGGGTAAGCCCCCCCATCCGCCCGCGCAAATCTCTCTCCCGCGCGGAGACATCGCAACCGGCTCGGGGGCGCAAGAGAAGCTTATTTGGTACCGAGAGCCGCGGCCACCTCCGCGGCCGCCTCGAACAGCGCCTCGTTGCGATCCTGCCAGCCGGAGCCTCCAAACCACGCTACCGAAAGCGGCCAGCCCAGAATTGCCCCGCGGGCATTGTAGTCGTATATCTGTATTTCGAATACCCATGCGGCATATCGCGTCCGTTCGTCCAGTATCCTCTGGCACTTTTCGGCCAAGGCTTTCCCC
>JAOACM010000870.1 GCA_026417845.1 Planctomycetota bacterium
TTACCTGCGTATGCCGCTTAAGCTACTGGTTCCTCATTTGCTGTACAAAATAGCGGCGCGGGAGTAAAAGCAGAGCTGGCGACAGGATTCGAACCTGCGACCTACGGATTACAAATCCGCTGCTCTACCTTCTGAGCTACGCCAGCTGGGTTGAAAAATTTTAGTCAGCTTGACTTGGGACTGGCAAATTTTCCTAGCCTGGGGCAAGATTTGAAGCTCGTTAAAAAGCTTAAACCTTAAGTTGATGTCGAGGCTTTCCAAGCGCTTTGAAATTTGGCTGGAGAACAGCTTATGGGGCAGCCGGATGATTGTCCTGGTGGCGGTGCTGGCCAGCCTAATGACGGCTTTCGGGGTATTTTACCTGGCCACAGTGGATACTTGGCTATTAGTGCGGGAGATTTCTGCCTATGCTGATGTGGATTTAAGCGAGGCTGAGCGCAAAGCGATCCGTTCCCAAGCCATCGCTCATGTGGTAGAGGTGATCGACGGGTATCTGTTGGCGACGGTGCTGCTCATCTTTGCTCTTGGACTTTACGAATTGTTTATCAGTGCCTTAGAC
>JAOACM010000871.1 GCA_026417845.1 Planctomycetota bacterium
CCTCCCCACAGCGTTGCGGCGGCCCTGGCGGATTCGCCGTCTATCTCTATGCCGGTGGCGGACGCTATAGCCTCCCGCGGGAGCACCCAGCGGAGCGCGGAGTAGAACGGCCCGGTGCCCATGAACGGCTCGCAATAATGAATGGCTTTGTCCGCGTCCAGGAGCCTGCCGACACAGCGGGCGATCTGCTGGGCGAGATGCGAGGGAGTCGGAAGCATGCCGCGGAGGATGCGTTCCTGGAGCGGGATGCCCGCCTCCAGCGCCATCTGCGCCTGAAGCCGTTTCGCTTCCGCTACGGCGGCGTTGAAAGTCATACCGCTCCGCCCGATCCGCTCCCGGCCGCGCCGTTGGGCCCGCCGGCTTCTGTTTCCAGCCCGCCCCCCCAGCGCGCCGCGAGAAGGGAATGGAAGGTCCCGGCCCGGAGCGCGAATAGCCCCGGTCGCCGCGGCCTCCCCCCTGCCCTCCCGCCAGAATCAGGTTCTAAGGCCGGCACAATCCGCGGTCAACGCGAAATATACGGCGGGTGCGCGACCAGATTGCGGCAC
>JAOACM010000872.1 GCA_026417845.1 Planctomycetota bacterium
GCTGTAGGGATATAAGCCCTTGTCCGTGAACCGCTCCAGCACTTTGCGTTTTATCTCCAAGCTTGTTTTGGCGACCTCCATCATCTGGTTTAAGCGCTCGAAAAATGCGGCCTCGTTTCCCTTGGAGAGGTAGCCGATCCTTGGAAGGTTTATGGTTACAACACCTATGCTTCCTGTAAGCGGGTCGGCGCCGAACAGTCCGCCGCCCCTCCTCCGAAGCTCACGTGTGTCTAAACGAAGGCGGCAGCACATGCTTCTGACGTCTTCAGGTTTCATGTCGCTGTTCAGAAAGTTCGCGAAGTAGGGTATGCCGTACTTCGCCGTCACCTCAAAGATGCCTTCAGCCACTTCACCGCTCCACTCGAAATCCTCAACCACGTTGTATGTTGGAATTGGGAAAGTGAAGACTCTGCCGTCTGCATCGCCTCCACACATGACTTTGGAGAAGGCCTTGTTGAACATTTCAACCTCCTCAGCGAACTCGCCGTATGGATCGCCGAATTCCCCTCCAAAAACGGAGGGCATATCCCTCATAAATGCTGG
>JAOACM010000873.1 GCA_026417845.1 Planctomycetota bacterium
ATACCGTGGCATCACGGTATAGGGGTTTCAATGCCTGAACGGCATTCATGCGGATTCTAACGGCCGCCGCAACGGCCGCCGAAACGGCCGCTTCAATCGCGTTTCAATGCCTGAACGGCATTCATGCGGATTCTAACTGGCGGAATAAGCCGCCTCCGCCAGAGAGCGGGCGGCCGCCTGTTTCAATGCCTGAACGGCATTCATGCGGATTCTAACGATTGATTGTGCTGTTTCGGACCTGCGCAGCGGTGCGCAGGAGTTTCAATGCCTGAACGGCATTCATGCGGATTCTAACCGGGCAGGATTGTTGCGGCCAACTCGGCTAGCCGCCACCTATCCTTGTTTCAATGCCTGAACGGCATTCATGCGGATTCTAACGTTATGGCCGCGGGAGGACGGACCGCCACCCCCGTCCTCCGTGTTTCAATGCCTGAACGGCATTCATGCGGATTCTAACAACGGCATTCATGATGCGCGCATGCGTACCTGCGCGTATGCGGTTTCAATGCCTGAACGGCATTCATGCGGATTCT
>JAOACM010000874.1 GCA_026417845.1 Planctomycetota bacterium
TGCAGCATCCTTGATTGTTGAAGAGGTTCGCCGTCAGTTTAAGATTCCCGGTTTGCTTGAAGGCAAGGTTAAGCCTGAATACGAGAAGGCCGTAGGTATTTGCACCAAGGCAGCTCAGAAGGAGCTCATCAGCCTCGCTTTGATCTCCATTCTCACTCCCCTGATCGTGGGCATGCTCCTGGGTGTTGAAGCTCTCGGCGGCGCTCTCGCAGGCGTTATCCTCTCGGGCCAGCTGCTGGCAGTATTTATGTCCACAGCAGGCGGCGCATGGGACAATGCCAAGAAGACCATTGAGGACGGCTTATACGGCGGCAAGGGCTCTGAAGCTCATAAAGCGGCTGTTGTAGGCGACACCGTAGGCGATCCCTTGAAGGATACCGCGGGCCCTGCCTTAAACCCGATGATCAAGGTTATTAACCTCGTTTCGCTGCTTGCTGCTCCCATCCTTGTACAATATAGCCGTACAAGCGTAGGTATCATTGCGACTGCGGTCTTCTGCATCATTGTTGTGGCCGGTGCCATCTTCTATTC
>JAOACM010000089.1 GCA_026417845.1 Planctomycetota bacterium
CAAGCCCCTGGAGGATGCGCCGGGCCGCCTTCGGATCGCTCCTCAGGCATATCATGCCCTCTCCGGTCCCTCCCACAGGAATTTCCACGATCAACGGATCGCCCTGGGCGTTCGGGTGGCCCAGAAGCTCGCCGCGGAGCGGGATGTCGCCGGGCGCCGCGTTTTTCGGGGCCTGCGGCCTGATGAGTCTGCCCAGGCCGCGTTTCTGGGGAGAACGGAAGCCGTCCTCCCCATGGGGATACAGACCGGCTGCCGGCGACGATACCACCGCCGACTCAAGATGTTCGCCCAGCGTCCACCAGCCCGCGCCGTCTCTCGTCTCCAGCCATTGGCGCGCCGCGGTCGCGTACTCCTTCGCCGTCCGGTCATTTTCCCCGTCCTCGAACACGATCTCGCAGAACTTCGACGTGTCATGGAAGTCCCGCACGGGGCTGAACCCGTAATCGAACGCACCCTCCTTGCTGCAATCTATGCGGTAAAAATTCCCCCGCCAGCGGTCGCCGTGCCATGGAGGTACGGGCCTGCCGGAGAACGTTTCGCCCAGGGGCACCGCCAGCTCCACCGTGTATCCCCCGGCCGTCCGTCCGGCAGCGGCGGCAGCCTTCGGCGGATTCCAGGAAAGCACGGCGTGTCTGCCGCCACCTGCGTCGCGTACGATCAGCGCGTCGAACAGGACTCCGTCAGGGTTGACCTCGAACTCGAAATAAACGCCGTCTCCGGGCATCTGGCTCAGGAAGAACTCCACGCAATCCTCGCTCCAGATCGGATCGTCCCGCTTCTTCAGCGTGGAGATTATCTCGCCGTCCTCGCATTCCCACGCCACGTATATGAACCTGTCGTCGAACAGCGCCGCGGCTCTGGTGCGTAAGCCCTTCCAGTCCGGCGACGGAGGCTCGGCAGGCGCGAGGTCAACCCAGACGGCATCTTTCCAAGCCGCATCAGCGATGTCACCGTCTATGACTACTGGTCTGGCCGTTCTGCGGCAGCGATAACTCGGGGCAGCCGCTTGGGCGCCGGGTGCTCCGCAGGTCAGGTCCGGCGGCGCCGCGGGTGCGCTGGCGGCAGCGGCCGCCACGGTCGCCGCCGGAGCTGTCGTAGCGCCGGGTTCGCCGGTCCGCCGCTCCGCACCGGTCGGACGATCCCGCTCCATCCGCGGC
This sequence comes from Planctomycetota bacterium, assembly GCA_026417845.1. Classification (GTDB taxonomy): domain Bacteria; phylum Planctomycetota; class SZUA-567; order H5-PLA8; family CALKMO01; genus CALKMO01. The sequence goes on from JAOACM010000089.1 coordinate 1,158, forward strand.
GCTCCGGCCTCCGCCGGCGGCGGACTGCCGCCGCAACCGGCTGCGACCGCCAGCACCGCAGCGCTTGCCGCCGCCGCGACCGCTGCGCGCGCGGCCACCACCGCAGCCAGGATTCCGGCGCGCCCGCGGCAGCGCCGAACGGCGCGACAGGCCGGTTCGATGGTACTCATCCCAATCACCTCCCCGGCCGTTCCCTCCTGCAACTTCGTATCAGCCCGTCAGTTCGAACGCGTAGCGCAGCAGCAGGAGCGCGGCGCAGACCGCCACGAACGGCCTTATCTCACGAAACCTTCCGGCCGCCGCCTTCACGACCACGTGGGATATGAAACCGAAGGCGATCCCGTCCGTTATCGAGACGGTGAATGCCATCCCCATGATGCACAGGAAGGCCGGGAGGGCCTCGGTCGGATCTTCCCAGTCTATGTCGCGGATGCAGGCCATCATAACGGCGCCTATTCCGATAAGTACCGGCGCCAGGCATGGGTAGAGCGACGCCGTGCCGCCGCCGGGAATGGCAAAGCCTACGGGAAGCTGTACGGAAACGGGCGCCGCTACCACCGAAAAGACCGGCTGGAAGAACATCGCCGCCAGGAAAAGGACGCCGACGCCGATCGCCGCCAGGCCGGTCCTCGCCCCGGCCGCAACTCCGGCAAGGCTCTCGATGTAGCTGGTGATCGTCGAGGTTCCCAGCGCAGCCCCGGCGACGGTGCCGGCTGCGTCGGCCACGAAGGCGCCGCCGATCTTCCGATCGGAGCCGTCGCCGCCCAGAGAGATGCCGGTCCGCCGGCAGACCCCGGCCAGCGTCCCGACCGTATCGAACATATCGAGAAACAGGAAGGTGGCCACGGCTATGACCGCCCCTCTGGCAGCCGCGCCGGATTCGAAAAGGCCGGAGAAGTCCAGCCGGAAGGCGGTTGCCGAGAGATCGGGAAGGGCGACCAGGGATTCCGGAAGGTCAAGTACGCCCAAGGCCAGGCCGGCGATCGCAGAGGCGGCTATCGCCAGCAGAGGGGCCCCGGAAATCCGACGGACCCAGCATGCGCCGAATGCCAGCAGCCCTATCAGGGCCGTTCCGACGATCTTCCAGGGTATCTTTCCCAGACCCAGACCGACGTAGGTGCCGGGCTTGCCTGTAACTATGCCGGCGTACTCAAAACCCACCATCGCTATAAGGATGCCTATCCCGACGCCTATCGAACTCTGGATCGCCGGCGGGATGGCGCCGAAGAGGAGGCGCCTGGGGTCGAATCGCGGCAGGAGATATCCGGCGAGCGATAACGCCAGGAAGATCAGACCCGCGATCAGGTTGGCGGCCAGCGCCTGGCTCCACGTGAACCCCAGGCCGCCGGTCGCTACGGGGCCGCACACGCACAGCGCGAAGAAAAAGTTGTGGCCCATGGCGGGGGCCAGCGCCACTGGAAGATTGGCCAGTATCCCCATCAGGAAGCACGCCAGCGCGCTGGCAAGGCATACCGCCGCCAGCACCCCTGCGGCGAACGCCTCCCTCCCGGCCTGCGATGTTCCATCGGGCAGGGTCAGGCTCATCACCGCGGGCTGTACGAAGAGGATGTAAGACAGGGTGAGGAAGGTCGCCAGCGCGCCCAGCAACTCGCGCGAAAGCGTGCTCCCGCGCGCGGATATCTGGAAGGTGGTGTCCAGACGTTTCAGACAGGTACTGCCGTCGTGTCCCCCGGCCATATTGCTCCGCCCCCCATCCCCCTCCGCATGAACTGTCGCGCCGCAGCCCGGATGGCAGGCGCTCCGGAGCATGCGACGGACGCGGTCACTTGAACGTCTGCATGATCTCGTCCAGGACCTCCCTCCCGGGCCTCGTCTTTCCGGGCGGGAGGTTGGCGAGCGGTTCCTCGACGAGGTTAAGCATCCTGTTCATATCGAGGCGGTTGGGCTCGTAGTAGAGCAGGCCGGTCAGCAGCCTGCCATCCCGCGCGGCCGCCGCGATGCGTTCCAGCGCCCTGGCGCGATCGCCGGGGTCGTATCCCTCCTCCAGCGGGTCGAGGCGGAAGAACGAGCCGTCCGCCAGGTGCAGCTCGCGTGGCGTCCCGTCCCGGCCGTCCCGCCGGGCGCGGTCCGGTTCCTTCGCCGCGACTTCCGCCGGAACGAATTCGATCCGGTGGACCGGACATGCCGCCTCCCGTATACGCTTGTAGCTCTTCGTCGAACCTTCGTGATCGTTGAACGTGACGCATGGGCTGAGCACATGCACGAAGGCCATCCCGTTGTGGGCTATGGCTCCTTTCAGAAGCGCCAGGAGCTGGACGGGATCGCCGGAAAACGACCGGGCCACGTAGGGACAGCCGAGGAGTATGGCGAGCGAGCAGCAGTCAACGGGCTCCTGATCGTTGATCGAACCATCCTTCAGGGTCGAGCCTATATCGGCCGTAGGCGAAAACTGGCCCTTCGTCAGCGAGTAGACGCCGTTGTCTTCCATCACATAGATCATGCGGACGTTGCGCCGGATCAGATGGATGAACTGGCCGATCCCTATAGCTGCCGTATCGCCGTCGCCACTTATGCCTATCGGTAGAAGCTCCCTGTTGGCGGCCGCGATACCAGTGGCCAGGCCCGGCATGCGGCCGTGGATGCCGTTAAACCCATGGGCGCGGCCAGCAAAGAACGAGGGGGTCCGGCTCGAGCAACCGATCCCGCTTATCTTCACGATCCTGTACGGCTCGACGGACATCTCCCACAGAGCGCGCACGATCTGTTTCGTGGCTATCTCGTGACCGCAACCGGGGCACAGGGTGGATTTCTCGCCCTCGTAGTCTCTTGCGGTCAGCCCCAGACGGTTGACGGGATCGCCGCCTCCGGCCTGCCGGCCTTTTCCAGTCCCGGCGACATTGCCCGATACAATCTTCGCCATGATCGCCTCCTCCCCGGCGCGCCGCCGCGACCTCCGCCGCCGGCGCACCGTACGCCAGGCGTTCCGTTGTAATTGTTTACCGTGCCCACATGTAAAGTTGAAGCCGGTCGGAGCGAACCCGTTCGTATCGTAGTAACGTCATTGTGGCAACATTCAGGTACGCTACTACAATGGCGCCGCCCGGACGCGGCAAACAATTACGTTCCGTTCATGTCCGCTCTCCTTCCTGTGCCAGTATCTGCTCGACTATCGTCCGCGCGTCTATGGCTATACCCGTGTAATGCAGCACCGGGCGCAGGACAGCGGAAGCGCCGGGGAAATGCATCCGCAGGAGCGCCGCCATCTGCCCGCTCCTGTTCTGATCTACCACGTACGCCCCTGGAAATTCGAGCAGGAACCGCTCCACATCATCGGAGAACGGATAGCCGCGTATCAGCATATACGCGGTTTCGATCCCATGCCTCTCCCGCAGCCTGTCGCGGGCCTCCTCAACCGCCGGCCGGCTGGATCCGTATGCGACGATCGCCGCCGTGGCCCCCGCCGGCCGCTCGATGATCGGGGGCGGGACCAGGTGCCGGGCGGTCTCGAATTTGCGCGCTATCCTGTCCAGCATCGCCCTGTATTCGGCAGCCCTCTCCGTGTATTGCGCCTTCTCGTTGTGGCTGGTGCCGCGGGTCATGTAGGCCGCCAGAGGATGCCTGGTGCCGGGCAGGGTCCGGAAGGGGATGCCGTCCCCGTCCACGTCTCTGTAACGGTCGAACGTCTTCATTTTTTCGAGGTCGCGTTCCGTAAGCACCTTGCCGCGATCCATGGGCTTTTCCGGATACGCGAACGGTCCGGATATCCAGGGGTTCATGCCAAGGTCCAGGTCGAGCATCACGAAGACCGGCGTCTGGATCCTCTCCGCGATGTCGAAGGCCTGAACGGAGAAATCGAAGCATTCGGCCATGTTCGAGGGGATCAGTATCGGATGGCGGGTATCGCCGTGGGAGAGAGTGGCGAGCTTGAGCAGGTCCTGCTGACTGGTTCGCGTAGGCAGCCCGGTGCTGGGCCCGGCCCTCTGCACGTCGAATATGACCGCAGGTATCTCAGTATAGAAGCCCAGCCCCGCGCCTTCGGCCATCAGCGATACGCCTGGTCCTGAGGTGGCCGTCATGGCGCGCGCCCCGGCCCACCCGGCGCCCAGCACGATGGCCAGCGCCGCGAGTTCGTCCTCAGCCTGTATGAGCGCGCAGGTCAGTTTGCCGGTCCTCGCGTCCGAGCGGTACTTCCGGGCGTACTCGATGAACCGCTCGCATATCGAGGATGCCGGGGTTATGGGATACCAGGCCATTAGCGTGCAGCCGGCAAAGATGCACCCCAGCGCGCAGGCCGTGTTGCCGTCTATCAGAATCATGCCGCGCGTCAGGTCCCTCCGCTCGACGTACAGGCGGTCCCTCTTCTCCAGATGAGCGGCGGCGTAATCCATGCCGGCCCGGATCGCGGCGGAGTTCAGCTCTATAGCCTTCACCCTCCCCTCGAACTGCAGCCTCACCGCTTTATCGCACGCGGCCTGTTCGATACCGAGCAGCCTGGCCACTACCCCGACGCTTACGCAGTTGACCACGAACCGCCTCAGCTTCGTGTCCGGACACGCTTCAGCCGCCAGTTTCGCGAACGGTACCGGATAGAACACCAGGTCGTCCCGCCTGTCGCGCAGGCCCATCGGTTCGTCGTATATGACGCAGGATCCTGGTTTCATCGGCGCAAGATCGTCCATCGCGGTGGCCGGATTCATCGCCAGCAGCAGATCGAATTCCTTTACCGATTCGCGCGCGAAGTAGAAACGTTCGCTAAGACGGATCGTGAACCACGTCGGCATCCCGTAGATGTTCGACGGGAACAGGTTCTTGCCGCTGACGGGGATCCCCATCTCGAAAATAGCACGCATGAGGATGGAGTTCGATGACTGGCTGCCCGTGCCGTTTACGGTCGCCACCTGGATGCTGAAGTTGTTGACGAGCTTTTCGGCTGAGCGGGTCTTCCCGCCTTCCACGGCCTGTCCGATGCCGGACATAGAGCCTTCCTCCGCAACTGCCAGGCTGCCCGCAGGTCCCCTCCCAATGCCGGCGCCACAGAGATATTGTGCGCGGCCGGGGCGTCTCCACAAGCGGAATATGGCCGATGGAGAATGCGTGACCGGATTGCGCTGCCACTGCGGCGGCGTACGGGTAGCGCTAGGCTTCCAGAATCCGGCGCTGATCGCATCCCCGCCTCCCGTCCCCCTGCCAACGGGGGTGAGGAACGGCAGAATGGCCCAAGGATGCTACCGCAGGCCGCTTGGATGTTATCCGGCTGTCATTTGACTGAAACCAGCCGGGTATCACACTTCGGTTACGCATCCACAGACGGGCTGACGGGGCACATACCCGCGGCAAAGACCGGATGCATCCATCGAATGTCCTGGGTGTACGGCCGTAACTGGAAGGCTCTGGAGCGGCCCGCGGAATGGCGCGACCGAGGCGCATATCAGATCCGCGCCCTTAGAACAGGGCGGGCAACTGCAGAGCAGGGCTCTTGCCTCCGCACATCCCGAACTCCGTAGTTGCGGCCACACACCCCCCGACCGCCCCGCCATCGCATGTACGATTGACCTGATCTCCAGTCCACTCTAGACTTACACTCCGCAATGGGACGGCAGCGCCATGGCGCGCACCGCTTTCCCGCTGTCTCATCCGGATTTCCAAAAGGGCGGAGGTGGCCCACTGTCCGGCGGTAACCGCCGGTTCCGTGCGACATACATTTCGGGGAGGCGCAAAAGCGAGACCGGAGACTACGGGGGGGGAATGGTTCGCGAACGGAGGCAGACGGCATAGAGGATGCGGGGAGGAAAGAAGGGGGGACGTGTCGGGGACACGGCGAAAGGGGAGACAGGAGGGAAAAAACATGGAGATCGGGTTTCTGACGGCGTGCATGCGGAAACAGCCAGTTGAGGAAGTTGTCGCGTTCGCGGGAAGGGAGGGGTTCACGAAGCTCGAACTGAGCGTCGGCCATGTGGATCTGGATGGTCTGGCCGCCGGAGGGGCGGCTGCGGATAAGCTCAAGGAGCTGCTGGCTGCTCACAAGGTGGGCCTGTCATCGCTGGCAGCCTACGTAAACGTGCTGGACACTGACGCGAAGATACGCGAAAAGAACAGGGCGGATCTCAGGAAGGCCATCGCCGCGGCGAAGAATCTGGGTGTCTCCGTCGTCTGTACTCTCGGCGGCCTTCCGCCGCCCGGCATATCCAAGGCTGACGCGATAAGAGACCAGAGCGCGCCATTCTTCCGGGAGACGGCGAAATGCGCTGCCGATGCCGGGGTCAGGATCGCTTTTGAGAACTGGTTTGCTACGGTTCTGGAGAACCTCGACCTGTGGAAACTGATGTTCGACCTTGTGCCGGATCCGAACGTCGGTCTGAACTTTGACCCCTCGCACCTCGACTGGATGGGAATAGATTATCTGGCGGCCGTCACGGAGTTCAAAGACCGGATATTCCATACGCACGCGAAGGACACGGAAGTCAGGGAGGATGTTCTGAGGCGGGTCGGATGCAATCATCGCGGCTGGTGGCGGTACGTCATCCCCGGCTACGGTCGGATAAAGTGGGGCGAATATGTCGCGAGGTTGCGGAGCATAAAGTACGACGGAGTGCTCTCGGTGGAACATGAAGACAACACGTTCACGCCTGAGGCCGGGCTGCGCGCCGCCATGGCGTTCCTCAAGCGTTTCGCCATCGGGTGAGGATGCGCCGGGCGGTCCGATCGCGGTGCCCGGTCGGACGGGAGGCCGGGACGGCCGCCTCCGGCCCCGTTTCAGCCCTGAGGATCCCATCCGGAAAACCCCGGACGGACCGGGCGGGACTCCGCGGAAACCCTGGGCGCAGCGGGAGGTTGGGGAGAGGCGCGAAATAGAGAGGAACCGCAAAGACGCGCATCTGGAGGCAGGCCCGGCCAGTACGGCGACAGAGGCGCCACACCGCAACGGACGGCGCCGACGTCCGGAAACCGGCAGGTTGCCCCCTCTGGCAGCTCCTTTCGCCGCGGTGGCCGGCGCGATGCCGCGCAGCCGGGCCGCGCCCGCGGCAGCCGCGACGACAATCGCCATCGCCGTCTTCTGCTTCACGGCGGCGCCAGGGGGACCCGCGGCCGGGGCGGAGCCGGCCGGTCCTGGAATTGATCCGTATCCAGCTGTTCCCGAATATCCGGGCGAGATGCGGCGGCTCAGGCGAACCCAGCTCAACATGGAGGGTATGCTTGCTCCGGACACTGCCTATGCTGTACAGAAGTGTCCGGCCTGCGGCGCCACGTTCCTGAAAGGCATATACCCTGTCACATCGCGCCGGCCGTGGAACTCGCTGCGCCAGGTTCCCGGCGCGCTCGCCGAGGGCATACTGAGGGCGCCCCCGGACGCCCGCCCGGGCGCCGTCAGGAGGCCGTGCCCCTCATGCAAGGCTGTGCCCGAAGGAAAGCCGGACAGGGTAGCATTCTACCGTTTCCTGCACAGGATCGGAGAAGACCTGGAAATCGAATTCGCCGCGGAAGGGGAGGCCCTGGTCTGGAAGTCGTTCTCGCTGATACCGCCCAAGGGCGAGGTGCGGCGGTTCGATCCTCCGGCCGACGAGGATGCCTTCCGCGCGGCATTCGGCTGCCATTTTTCGCTGCGGGAGGTCTGGAAGAACCTGGCCGAAAAGGGCATGGGCGGCGCGGAGGTACTGACGCGCGAGATCGAGTCTGGCCACGTCTTTTTCCTTCGGCCGCCGGGTGTCAAGGAGGACGACCGTCTGAAAGCGCTGGCGCGCCATTTCATCGAACTTGCGAGGACCGAAGGTTTCGATTCCGTGACGATGCTCACGGCGCTCGATCCGCCGGGCGGCAGAATCCAAGTACCCGGTACCTACGCCTACTGGATCGGGCCGAAGGCGGCCCCGCTGCTGGCCTCCGGCGATATGGACGCTTTCGTGGCCGTCCGCAGCCGGGACTTCTGCGCAGAGGCAGCCAAGGTAGCGGAGTCGCTGAGCATGAAGATAACCTTCCGCTCTGAGGAGGACAAGAAATCAGGGCGGAAATTGCTCTATTATCGCCTCCAGTCCGGCGATTACGCGGCCGAATATCCAGCTGCGGAAATACTGATACAATCGGCCTGCGCCGGGGTCGAACTGGCCCATGGTTTCTCGCTTTTCGGTGCCCGCTCCCTGATCGAGGTAGACTCCGCGCGGAAGCTTTCGGACTTCCTCCGCAGGCGGCTGAGCCAGTGCCGGTTCTCGGTTGAGGACGGCAGATTCCTCGTGATAAGGGACATAGCCGACAGGACGGTAAGGCTGAATATGCTGTCCGTCGGGAGGGTCGCGCGACGAATGCCCGAGGCGGAGATGGAGAAATTCCTGAACTTCCTCGTGCCGTTCGATGAGAAGAACGGACGGCTGGGGCCCGACCGTCCGCGATACATGCTCTGTGAATGCGGCCTGCCGGTAACGTTCCACTGGCGCATCCGGCCGGCTGGCTTCCTGAAGGGCCGCGGGGCAGAAGGCGCTATTAAGGCGCCGGGGCCGCCGCCGGTCGCCGGGACGGAGATATGCTGCACGGCCGAATGCCCGGATCATGTCGTGTACGTGGACCTGAAGGCGCCGCGTTTCGAGGGGCTGGATGAGGCGAGGGCCGGAGATATGGCAGGAAAAGCCCCGGGATGGCTGCCGTGGATTATCGAGGCGTCGGAGGTTTCCCCGCTGGGCGAAAAATACGTGCACATGGCCTGCGGTGCGGAACTGGCTTCCGTCCTTGCTGATCCTGCGGTCGCCTCGGCCCTGGCTCTGAACCTCGGCCTGAGGCCCGCCGGCCCGCTGCTCCACGGCTATGTCGGGGGGTGCAACGAAATCCTGTTCTGCGAAAAGCCGCTGTCTGTGTTCGAACAGGAAAAGGCGGACGGGCTGCTCAGAGCCCTGAGCATATCGCGCTTCGTGGAAAGGGGGCCGGTCATATCCAAGGCGTTCGCCGTCCCCTGGACGACGCCCAAGGGCAGATTCGTCCGGGATGAATGATCCCCCGCGCCCGGACGTTCCGTTCGACGCGCGCCGGGATGCTCCGCAATGGCCTCAATCCTCCCTCATAACGGGATGCGGGAGAATAGCCATGCGCCCCGCCTTCCTTCGCAAATCCAGCGCAGGTAGCGGTGCCTGGGACGAAAGGCTGTCGCCCGCGGTTCAGCGCTTGAATTGACTGCGCGGCCTGCCGCGGCCGGGCTTACGACCGTGGTTGGCCTTCTTCGATCTGTATTTCAGGGTTCTCCATTTGACTACGCTTGCCACTATCCGACCTCCCGGAAAGGACCGAAGGGCCTCCAGCCCTACGGTGCCCGCTGTCTGCCGGACCCTGTCAGACCCTGCCGCCGGTCCGGTTTAAGCCAAGCTTCTGCCCTACTCTTCGATCTCCCGCCGAAGCTCTTCCATGACCCTCCGCTCCGCCTCGCGGATCGCGTCAACCACCGTGGCGTAGAAGGCGCGATCCGAGTCGGCGGCGATGGCTGCCGAAGCGAACCCCATGGCGAAATCTTTCGCCTCGGACAGATCAAGGGTCCCGTCCCGGTCCCTGTCGTAGACCGGGATGCGCACGTTCTCTATCCGTCCGGCTTCCAAGGCCTTTTCGACCGCCTCCTTGACGTTCCGCGGAACGGCCAGCAGGGCCTCGATCTCCCTGTCTGATACGATCCCGTCGCCGTTGCGGTCGAGAGGCTGGAGGGCGCGCGATGCCAGCTTGTAAAGCGCCAGCGCCCTCTTATATTCCTCACCCGTCAGTTTCTCGTCTCCGTCCTTATCCAGTTCAGCCAGGAAGGCCGTGGCGGCCGCGCACACCGCCGACTGGTGACGCAGGGCGCGGATGCCCGACCTGTACAGGGCAAGCTCCGGTACATTGAGGTTCACCGAAACCCGGTAGGTCTCCTCAGTGCTCGCCGGAGTCTTCTTTTCTACAGGCGCCGCTCCTCCAATCGCCTCCCTGCGCCGGGCGGCCTCCCGCATCGCCTCGGCCTCCTTCCTTTTGCGCTCCTCCCTTTCCCGCTTGAACTCGGCTATCTCACGCCTGGCGCGCTGGATCTGGTCCTTCAGCAGGCCGCTCACGAACCTTTCGAGCTTGCCGTAGCTTATGCCCGAAGGCCCCTCGACGTCCATCTTCGCGCGGCTCGGCACCCCCTCCGCCTCGCCGGCGCCCGCCCAACCAGCCGCGCCAAGGCATATCGAGAATATCCCGGCCGCGACACGAAATCCCCACGCGCCAGCCATAAACCTGACCTCCAGACCGGACCCGGCTCTTAGCGGGAGACCGGGGCCGTCGCCCGGCCGCGTCTCCACGCCACCCGCCAATAAGACCGCGCAGGCTGCCAAATACGCAGTGTCCTGCACGGGGGGGCGGATGTCAAGCTAAACGCCACCGTCCGGCTGGAAGGCGCGACCTGGGTGCGGTGCGGTCCGCTCCGCCGGAGGCCGGATGACTTCCGCGACCCGAGGCAGCGTTCGGGTCCTGCTCCGGGCGCTCTTCCCGCTGAAGTATCTTTTTGCTGCCAAGGCCATATCAATGTGGCCTGGAACAGGGGTATCCGCGATGTAATTGTTTGCCGTGCCCATATGTGGGGCCGCAGCGGGCAGAGCGGACCCGTTGTACC
>JAOACM010000875.1 GCA_026417845.1 Planctomycetota bacterium
GGGGAATACAAATCGAAACCGGGGGCATTGATTCCTGTTCTGCAGATTGCGCAGAACATGCTGGGATACCTGCCCGAATGGGCGCTGAAACGGATCAGCGTGGGACTGGGCAAGCCTTACAGCGAGGTGGCCGGCGTGGTTGGGTTCTATTCCTTTTTCTCGCGGGTGCCGCGCGGGGAGCACCTCATCCGTGTTTGTCTGGGAACCGCCTGCTATGTGCGCGGCGGTAAGCAGGTGTTGGACAAACTACGGAAGACAGAAAGTTCTCGCTCGAAGTGGCGCGTTGCTTCGGAGCCTGCGGCCTGGCGCCTGCTGTGATGATAGACGGCGAAATTTATCAGCGGGTAAAGCCGGCGCGGGTTCAGCAGCTTCTTGACGCGTGCACAAGCAGAACGACGGCAAGACGGAAGGCGGCCGGGAAAGGAAGAACAAGATGAAAAAGGCGGGAAAAATCTCTACGCCGGGCGATTTGGAAGCCTTGCGGCAGGAATATGTCGAAAAGGTTGCGGAACGCATACGTG
>JAOACM010000876.1 GCA_026417845.1 Planctomycetota bacterium
GCCTGGTAGAGCTGCTGATGGCCCGGCAGGGCCACGAGGTCGTGAGCGTCGAGGACGGGAGGAAGGCCGTCGAGCTGGCGCAACGCGAGCATTTCGACGTGATCCTGATGGACGTGCAGATGCCGGAGATGGACGGCCTCGAAGCAACCCGCCAGATCCGGGCGCTGGAGCGCGCCGTGGGACGGCGCAGTCCGATCCTCGCGCTCACGGCGAACGCCATGCGCGGCGACGAAGAGGTCTGCCTCAGTGCGGGCATGGATGGCTACATCCCGAAGCCCTTCGAGGCGGAGAAACTCCTGCGGGCCGTGCAGGAGGCGGCGGAGATGGCCTCGCCGCAGCCGGACCGCTGATCGCCCGCCGGGTCCGCCAGCCTGCGTCCCTGCCGCCCCCGTCCCGGCCAGGCTTGCTCGTGCCGCGCAGCGCCGCCCGCCCGGCCAGCTGCTTCCGAAGGGTCTCCGCTCAGATCGGGTGCGCCCGGTGGGCGTGGGGCAAGGCGTTGAACGCACTGGCCAGGCC
>JAOACM010000877.1:0-245 GCA_026417845.1 Planctomycetota bacterium
AAGAGACAGCCGTTGCAGAGGCGCTAGGCGCACACGTCATCCGCCACCCCTACGGAATCGGGAACGGTGCGGCCATCAAAAGTGGTGCCCGCGCAGCCAAGGGTGAAATCCTGATTTTCATGGACGCCGACGGCCAGCACGACCCTGCCGACATCCCGCGGCTCCTTGCCAAGCTCGACGAGGGCTATGACATGGTCGTCGGTGCGCGTGGGAGCGCCTCCCAAGCAAATATCGGCCGGGGGCTC
>JAOACM010000877.1:255-514 GCA_026417845.1 Planctomycetota bacterium
AGTTCCGCGAGTTCCTGTATTTGCTGCCCAACGGGTTCTCGTACCCCACCACAATCACGATGGCTTTTTTCCGAAGCGGGTATCCGATAGCGTATTTACCGATAACCGCCCATAAGCGGATCGGCAAGAGCCATATCCGCCCCCTGCGCGACGGCGTTCGCTTCCTGCTGATCATTTTCAAAATCGCCACCCTCTATTCGCCGCTCAAACTCTTCGGACCGGTGGCGCTCGGTTTTTTTGCCGCGGGGATGGGGTGGTA
>JAOACM010000878.1 GCA_026417845.1 Planctomycetota bacterium
GGGAAGACGGGGACCCTGAGGCTCACGGGGCAGGGGCTGCAGATGCTGCAGGGTGCCCTCCTTGGCCCCGGCACCTTGCGGAACGAGGGCCTGTTGCGGATTGGGCCGTCGGAACCGCTCAAGTACGTGTGCGCCACGGTGGAGAACGTGGCCACGGTGCGGCTGGAGGGGGGCAACATCTACTTCGGCTGCACCAGCCCCAACATCCCGGGGGTGCTGCGGACCACGGGGCAGGGGGTGGTGGAGCTGGTGGGGGCCCATGTGCACCCGGCCGGGGTTGCTCAGCTGGTGGTGGAAGGCTCTGAGGCGGTGCTGCGGGCTGGGGGGAACAACAGGCTGAATGTCGGCTTCACCCTGAAGGAGACCACCCTGCGCCTGGAGGGGCAGGGGGCCCGGATGGAACTCAACGCGAACGGCCGGTTTGAGGGGGAGAACCGGCTGGAGGTGGGGGAGGGCACGGCGCTGGTGCTTGGTCCTACACGGGAGCGCGTCCTCCAGCTAGACTGTCTCT
>JAOACM010000879.1 GCA_026417845.1 Planctomycetota bacterium
CCTCCGGGATGCCCTGATCCGGCCGCGCCGGTCATGGTTATGATGTGGCGGCGGATACGCCGGGCTTCGGGCTCAAGGGTACGTATGTCGTCAATGTGTTCGAACATAATTAAAAACCTCGGTTGGGGCTGCGGGCGGGTTCACGAAGAAAGCAAGCGCGCAGCCTCCTTGGCGAAATAAGTAAGGATGATATCAGCACCGGCGCGCTTGATGGCAGTAAGGCTTTCAACAACCGCCCGCTCGCGGGCCAGCCAGCCACAGATCGAAACGCTCGCGCGCCTGCCGGATTATGTCCAGCTAGGGCATGGCCGGCTTCACCATAATAATGTCGGCGCCTTCTTCGACGTCCAGCTCGATCTCCCGCATGGCCTCGCGCGCGTTGGCCGGGTCCATCTGATAGCCGCGGCGGTCGCCGAACTGCGGGGCCGATTCGGCGGCTTCGCGGAAAGGCCCGTAGAAAACCGAAGCGTATTTGGCGGCGTAGGAGAGGACCGGGGTCATCTGAAA
>JAOACM010000880.1 GCA_026417845.1 Planctomycetota bacterium
CTACACCAGCGCCGAGGACATGCTGGCAAAGGAACATCTGGACGCGGTGAGCATTGCCACGCCCAACAAGTTCCATGCGCCGCTCACGCTGGCGGCGATTGCGGCGGGCTGTCATGTGTTGTGCGAAAAGCCCATGGCGATGAACGCCGTTGAAGCCCGCGAGATGCTGGATGCGGCGCAAAAAGCCGGCAAGCGCCTGATGATTAATTTCTCTTACCGCTTTAACGAGATGAGCATGGCGCTTAAACAGCAGGTGGATGCCGGTTTGCTGGGCGAGATTTACTTCGGGCGCACTGTCTGGCACCGCCGCCGCGGTCTGCCCGGCTTTGGCGGCTGGTTTGGGCAGAAAGCCCTTTCGGGCGGCGGCCCGCTGATTGACCTGGGAGTCCACCGTCTGGATTTAGCCTTATGGCTGATGGGGTATCCCAAGCCGGTATGGGTGATGGGCAGTACCTATCAGCACCTTGGCTTGGCGCTGGCGCAGAAGCAGGGCAAGACTTTTGATG
>JAOACM010000881.1 GCA_026417845.1 Planctomycetota bacterium
GTGGTGGACCGGATTCGCCCTGCTGCAGCGCGCGCAGCGCACGCAGCCTGGCCTCGGCGATGGACAGTTTGTGGAAATCGCGCTCGCCGCTGGACAGGGCCAGTTGCAGCTGCTCGATGGCCGGGGCGAGCTCGCCCTGCCGGTAGCTGGCCTCGGCCTGGGCCAGATGGGCATCGAAGCGCTGTCCCAGCTCGCCGTGCGCACGTGCCTTGAGCGCGTAGAGCCGCGCGTCCTCGGGCCAGGTGCGCAGCTGCTCCTCGACAAGGCGCAGCGCCTCGGCGGCGCGGCCGCCGAGGAGCAGACCACGGGCATAGGCATAAACGAGCGGGCGGCTGGTCGAATGTCGGGCGAGGGCCTGTCGGCCGCGGGCGATGGCCTGCTCCGCCTGGCCCTGAGCCACGGCCAGGTCCATCGCCAGGATGTCGATCATGGGTGAGTTGACGCCGAGCCCGTCCAGACGCCTGACCGCCTCGGCGGCCCGCACCAGGTTGCCCGCACGCAGGGC
>JAOACM010000090.1 GCA_026417845.1 Planctomycetota bacterium
TGCCGGGATTGGGAGCCGGGGTTCGAAGCTCCGATGCGCACGGTATGGAGCCTGGATCCCATAACACGCGAGGATTGGCTAGGCCCTATTGCCGGTATCATGTGGCCCTTCTGTGGCCGATGCTCTCCCCAAAAACGCTCTGTGGAATACATCTGCATTTCCCGGAGGTCTTTTAGCCTCAGGGCACTACAATCCGGTCACGCATTCCATCCCAACAACTGTCGAAGATGGGCTTGACTGGGCGTTTCGCGCCGATATAAACGCCGCATTCTTCCCGGTTGTCCGCACGGGGAGGATGCAGTACGGAGCCTCGCTTATCCCTCCGCGGGGGCTGGCGCGTACCCGGTCGCCCGGTTTTTCTCCTGCGGGGCGGAGCGGGCTTAGAGAAGGGGGCCGGGAGGCCAAGGACGGAGCGTTCGGCCGGCGGGGAGAACCGGCCGGGCACGTTTCCCTCCGGCCTGTTCCCCCGGCCGACCGCACTTCTCGATGGCGGGCGCGATCTTTTTTAGTGTCGTGCGGTCTGTCGGTTCTCCCGCCTGCATTGGGAGAGGAGCGGACAGACTGGCGCACGGTCGGAACCCGACGAAGGAGCTGCGCCGGTGTGCGGCGGGACGGAAGCCCGTCCGGCGGTCGTGGTACTGGCCGCCGGCAGGGGCAAACGGATGAGGTCTGATCTGCCGAAGGTCCTCCACAAGGTGGGGGGTCGGACGATGCTTGATATGGTGATCGAGACCGCCCGCGAGCTCGCTCCGTCGAAGATCGTCGTCGTGGTCGGCTATGGACGGGAGAAGGTTATCCCGGTGCTGCCGGCCGGGGTCGAACACGTAGTGCAGGAGCAGCAGCTCGGGACCGGTCATGCCGTCCGGTGCGCCGAGGGGCTTTTGGGGAACCATCCGGGACCGATCGTCGTGCTGTCGGGGGACGTACCGCTGCTGAGGGCCGGAACCGTGCTGGCTCTGGAAGCCGGGCGCGCGAAGGCCGGAGCCGCCTGCGCGGTCCTGACCGCGATTGTCGCCGGCGAACACTCTTACGGGCGGATAGTGCGCGACGCGGCCGGTTGCGTGGCGAAGATAGTGGAGGACAGGGACGCGACCCCGGAGGAGCGGAGGATAGACGAGATCAACACCGGGACCTACTCGTTCGCGCCCGGATGCCTTTTCCCGATGCTCGGCCTGCTGCGCAGGGACAACGCGCAGGGAGAATACTACCTGACCGACGTCGTGGGACTTCTTATCGGGCGCGGGATGAAGGTGGTGTGCGTGCGCGCCGAATCGGCTGAGGAGGCGCTGGGGGTCAATTCCGCCGAGGATCTGGCCAGGGCGGAGGCGGCGCTGGCGGCGCGCCGGGACGTCCCGGCGACGGGGATATCGTGATGAGGGCCGAAGAGACGATGGCGACGGAAGCGCCGGAAGTCCAGGTTGCGCCTGCGGTTTCCGCGAAGCCGCCGGCCGAGATGAAGGTATTCGCCGGCAACGCCAATCCGAAGCTGGCGCAGGATATATGCCGGTGTCTCGGCATGGCGCTCGGCCAGGCAGAGGTCGGACGCTTCCCCGACGGAGAGACGAAAGTTAGGATACTGGAGGATATACGGGGCAGGGACGTTTTCATAATTCAGCCGACCTGTCCGCCAGTGAACGACAACCTGATGGAGCTCCTGATATTGATAGACGCATGCAGGCGGGCCTCGGCAGAGCGGATCACCGCAGTCATTCCGTATTTCGGCTACGCAAGGCAGGACAGAAAGCACGAGGGCAGGGTTCCCATAACGGCGAAGCTTGTCGCGAATCTGCTGGCCACGGCGGGAGTTTCCAGGGTGCTCTGCATGGACCTGCACTCCTCGCAGATACAGGGTTTTTTCGATATACCCGTGGATCACCTGTACGCCGGTCCGGTGATGTCGCAACACCTCAGGCGCCAGAACCTCGCCGATCCCGTCATCATGTGTCCTGACACCGGCGGCATAAAGATGGCCAACGGATTCGCCAAGCGCCTTGGGGCCGGTCTGGCGCTGATGCATAAGAGACGCACGGGCGACAGCGAGGTGGAGCGGGCGCATATAGTCGGAGACATCGCCGGCAAGGATGTGGTCATAGTTGACGACATGATTTCGACGGCCGGGACGATAGTCGAGGCGGTGCGGGGTTGCCTCGAGATGAAGTGCCGGAGCATATCGGTCCTGGCCACGCATCCCGTCTTCTGCGGGAGGGCATACGAGAGGCTGTCGGGATTGCCCGTAAGGGAGATCGCGGTCTGCGATACGATCCCTTTGAAGAAGATGCCTGAGAACGTGAAGGTCGCGGTGCTGAGCGTCGCGCCGCTGCTGGCGGAGGCCATACGGCGGACGCACAGGAATGAGTCGGTAAGCAAACTGTTCGACTGACGGCGCCGGGACATGCAAGGAGCCGGCAGTACACTCTCCTTACTTCCGGCGCCGAAGGGAAAGGCTGGCATCGCCAGGACGCGGGAGGCAGGTAGCCGTAATCGGTCGGCGTGGCGGGCGTCAGGTCCCGGTGCGATACCGCGGTGGGAAAAGGATCTTTTGCCCGGCGGGAAGAGAGCAGGCAGGGGGCGGCGGAAATCGAGGAGACACGGAAGATGCCCAGAACATTGAAGGCTGAGATCAGAGGAGAAAAGGAGCTGGGCAGCAGGCCGGCGAGGCGGCTGCGGCGGGTGGGGAGGCTGCCGGCGGTCATTTACGGAGCCGGAGAAGGCGCAAGAAGCATATCGGTGGACACAGATGAGTTCATGGATGCCCTGCACGGCGGGGAGCGCGTGGTGAACGTGGAGCTGGCCGGCAAGACCACCCAGGCGCTGATCAAGGATATCCGCTACGATCCCCTCGGCTTGGAGGTCCTGCACGTGGATTTTCACGAGCTGGCGGCCGGACAGACCGTGAAGGTCGAGGTCGCCGTAGTGCTGCGCGGTACGCCAAAGGGAACCGCTGAGGGCGGCGTTCTGAATCACGTGCTGCACGAGGTGCGGGTCGAATGTCTCCCGGCGGACATCCCGGATAATATAAAGGTTGACGTTTCCGAAATGAAGCTCGGCGACATCATTCATGTGAAGGACCTTCCGCTGCCAAAGGGGGTCAGGATAGTGGACATGGACCCCGATGCGGCCGTGGCCATATGCGAAGCGCCGCGGGTCGAGAAGGAGCCAGAGCCTGTCGAGGCTGGAGCTCCGGTCGAACCCGAGGTCATCACGGCCAGGAAGGAGGAGCCTGAGAGCGGCGGGGAGGGCGAGAAGAAAGAAGGGGAGACGGCCAGAAAGACGCCGTAGGCCGGGAAGGGGCGGCGGACGTGAAGCTGATCTTCGGGCTGGGGAATCCCGGGGAGCGCTACAGGAATACGCGCCACAATATCGGCCGGAGGGTGGTGTTCGAACTGGGGGAGAGGCTCGGGGCAAAATCCTGGCGGGAAAAGTTCGGGGGAACTTTCACGGAAGTCGGTCTGCCCGGGAGTTTCGCCGGTCCGTTCGGTGCGGCCGGCGAACCTCTGATCCTGGCTGCTCCCGATACCTATATGAATGCCTCCGGGGAATGCGTCGTCGCGTTCGCGGGATATATGAAAGTCCCGCCGGATGCCATGCTCGTGGTGGTTGACGACGTCAATCTGCCGCTCGGAACTCTCCGGATGCGCAGATCCGGCTCCGACGGCGGACACAAGGGGTTGCGGAGCGTGGCGGCGGGGATCGGGAGCGAAGATTACGCCAGGCTGAGGCTGGGGGTCGGAGTCCCGCAGGGGGTGGAGCTGGTGGAATATGTGTTGTCGGATTTCAGTGAGGAGGAATCGAAGATAGCAGCGGAGAGCGTCAAGCGGGCGGGCGACGCCGTTCTGACGTGGGCCGGCCACGGCTGCGAGGTGGCCATGAACAGGTTCAACGGGTAGGCGGGACCCGTCACGTGTTCCTGTCGCGCGGGAGGCGGCGACGGGAGGCCGGGGGAAATATCGGGGAACAGCCTGAGGCGCGCGGGCAGGCGGAGTCAGGCACCCCCCCGCCGGAGCGGGGCGGCCGCCAGGCCGCGGGACTGACGCGAGGAGGTCGAAGATCGTGGCGGAGACTTCGGAAGGCGCAAGGTTGTACGAGGCGATGTGGGTGATAGATCCGAGCCTTGTGAAAGACGATATGGCGAAGGCGCGTTCCATCATCCAGGACCTCGTGGAAAAGGGCGGCGGGGCGCTGGTGAATTGCGAAAAGTGGGAGGAGAGGCGTCTGGCCTATCCCATAAAGAAGAAAAAGCGGGGATTGTACGTGATCTCGCATTTCACCTCGGATCCGGACCGGGTGGCGAGGATCCAGCGCAATGCGCTGCTTTCGGAGAATATCCTCCGTGTCCTGATAGTTAAGGACGAGGACGGGTCCGGCACGGCCCCTGCTCCACCCCCGGCGGAAGAGGATCGCGAAGAGGGGTGGGGCGGCCGCGAGGAAAAGCGCCGCGAGAAGGGCGGGCGCGAAAGGGGGAGGGAGAGGCGCGAGCGACGCCGGGAAGGTCGCGAGCGCAGGCGGGCTGAGGGCCAGGGCGATACGGCGGGCGGGAAGCCCGAAGGCGAGGAGCGAGCGAAACGGGAGGGGGGACTGGAGAGTAGAGGCGGGAATGAAGGGGGCGGTCCAGCCGGAGCTGCCGGGAAGGCCGGGGTGTAATGCGCCTCGCGCGCCTCCGCCAGGGCGGCCGGCCTTCGCGGTTCCCGGATCGGGGAGGGAGACGGGGCGCGGAGGGGCAGGACCTGAGCGGGTGCCGCGCCGGGACGTCACGTGCGGCCGGCGATATGGGGGAAATATTCATGGCGAATTACAACCGCGTCATCCTGATGGGAAATCTCACTCGCGATCCCGAAATACGCTACACTCCATCGGGTACGGCCGTCGTGACGCTGGGCGTGGCCGTCAATAGAAGATACAGGGATCCGAAAACCAACGAGATACGCGAGGAGACCACGTTCGTAGACGTAGACGTTTTCGGCAGGCAGGCTGAGGTCGCATCCGAATACCTTGCGAAGGGCCGCCCGATTTTCATAGAGGGCAGGTTACGCCTGGACCAGTGGGATGACAAGCAGACCGGACAGAAGAGGTCCAAGCTGCGGGTGGTATGCGAGCGGTATCAGTTCCTCGGGCCGAGGTCCGGCGGGGCGGCGACGGGAGGCGGACAGACGGCGGGCGGGGCCGCGGGCCAGCCGGCTGCCGGCAAGCGGCCGGCTGGGACCGCCCCGGAGGAGGACATACCTCAGGAAGATCTCGGCATACAGGATGACTCCATACCGTTCTGACCTGAGTCCGGGCGGCGCCGGGAGACGCCGGGGTGGGAAAGGATCGCTTCCTCCCCGATGCCGGGGGACCGGATACAGATGTGTGGCCGCCGGGGCAGAGACGGAGGGACGCGCGGTGGGACCTCCGGGAGGAGAAGGTGACGGAGGAACGACGGGCAGGGGGACGCGAACGAGGACAAGGATCTGAAGCGGGACGGGGATAACGGAGAAAAAGCGAGATGGCCGAGAAGGAAAAGGAATACCACGGCGGCCGCAAGGGATGCAGGTTCGCGCGTGACGGCAAGTGCTTCGTGGACTACAAAGACATCCGCACTCTGTCGAAACTCATAACCCCCCAGGGGAAATTGTTCGGCAGGAAGAGGAGCGGCGCGTGCGCGCATTGCCAGCGGAAGATCAAAGTTGCCGTCAAGCGCGCGCGTTTTCTGGCGCTCCTCCCCTACGTGGGGAAGTAAGGGCCCGTCATCCCCGGCGGCCTCCTTCTTGTCCCGCCTGCCGGCCTCCGCGGCGCCGGCCGAAGGGGTGGCGGGGGACAATCCGAGCATCCGCGTCACTCGGGCGGTTCCGACGGCCGCGGAACGGAGGGATGCGGAACGGATGGTGTGCGGCCGGCGTACGGCCGGAGATGCGAAGGGCATACGGACGCATGAAGGAGGCTGCGCCGCCGGTTGTTGCCGGCAGGCCAGATTGGCGGATGGCTGGGAGCGGAGGAACGCAGCGCTGGCTGCGGGCGGCGGCCCGAAGGGCGCGTGCGGGACGCTGCGGATAAGATGCGATCGGCCGCGGATGGAGTTCGGTTGGCGAACGGGAGATTACGAGATGGTTGCCGCTGAAGAGAGCAAGGTTGCCGGAACCGGAGGGAAAGACGTCGGCGCGGGCAAGGCCGGACCGGGAGAAAAACGGAAGAGGGAGGGCGGAATCGCCGGGGGCGCCGCGTCAGCCTCCCCGAAGGCGCGGCCGGGATACGCACGGGTGATCCTGCGGCGGGAGATACAGAAACTGGGGAAGGCGGGGGAGGTGGTCGAGGTGCGGGCCGGGTACGCCAGGAACTACCTCCTTCCGATGGGCTTGGCCTACATTGCCGATCCGGATGCGGAGAAACGCATCGAGGCCGAGAAACGCCGGGAGGCCGCCAGAGAAAGGAAAAGGATCGAAGCCCTCGCGGCTCTCGCCGAAAAGCTTGACGGTGCATCAATAAACGTTACGGCCAGGGCCGATGGCGATAACCTCTACGGATCCGTCGGGCCGAAAGAAGTGGCCGCGGCGGTGCGCCAGGAACACAACGTGGACGTGCCGGAATCCGCGGTGGTTATGGAGGAACACATCAAGAAGATCGGGGTCTATGATGTGCTCCTGAAGCTCGTCCCGGACAGGGAAACCAGGATCAAGGTTTGGGTAGTGGCGGAATAGCGCCGGCGGTTGCGCGGTTGCCTGCGGGACCTGTCCAGCCGTATGGGAGGGCGGGTCGGGGCGAGGCTAGGCAACCTGCACGTGCCGGGATCGTCTCCTCGCCTCAGAGGCAGGCCTTAGAGCCTGTCCGAAAACCGCCGGCGCGGAGCTTATACGCTCAACGATCCCCACTGCCCGGCGGGGAAGTTTTTGGATAGGCACTTAACAAGAACCTGTCCGAAAACCTGCCGCCGCGAGGCTTACGGCTTTGCGATCTCGACTTCGCGACGCTGCGGCGCTCGGCATTTCCGCCGCGTCCAAGCCGAACCAATCCGGAGGTTTCTGGACAGGCTCTAACGTCGGTGCGAATCCTGCGCCCGCCAATCGTCTCCCCGCCGGCATAGGCTGGCCGGGGGGCGGGGCGCACGGCTGGCGGAAGGCGGACGCCAATTCCGGCCGGTCTCCTGACCGCTAGACGGCCACCGCCCGCCACACGGCAGGGGAGCGCGTCCGGGTCGGGCCCGGGACCGGTCCGCGGCCGCCGCCGCCGCGGGCTTCGAGATGCAGGGGGGTCATCCGATGCCGGAGGCGACTTCGCTGTTTGATCGCGTGCCTCCTTATGACGAAGCGGCCGAACGCGGCGTCCTCGGTTCGATGATGCTTGAGGACCGGGCGGCCGGCATAGCGGTCGAGATGCTTACCCCGGACGACTTCTACCTGAAACCGCACCGCGAGATATTCCGAGTCCTGGTGGAGCGGTACGACCGGGGGGAGCCGCTGGACCTGCTCCTTGTGCGCGACGAACTGCAGCGACGTGGGATGCTGGAGGGAATCGGGGGCATGGCTTTCCTCGGCGCCCTGGTCGACGGCACGCCGAACGCCGCGAACATCGAGGCGTACTGCAGGATAGTCGAGGAGAAGGCGATCCTCCGCTCCATAACCTCCTCCTGCACCGAAATCCTCCAGCAGGCCTACGAGGAAGCGGTCGAGCCGCCCGCCCTGCTCGATCTCGCTCAGCAGAAAATGATGTCCATTGCCGAAAGGCGCAACCGGTCGGGGGCCGAAACGATCCAGCGCCTTCTGGGGGATTTCCTGACTGAAGCGGAGCGGACGAAGGCGCTCCGGGATTCCGGTCAGGAAATACCGCTGCGAGCCATACCCACGCACATCCCCAGGCTCAACGAACTGCTCGCCGGCGGACTGTGGCAGGGCGAGTTCATCGTGATAGCGGCCCGGCCGTCCGTCGGGAAAACCACCTTTGCGCTGAACATAATCAAGGAGGTCGCCCTGAAACCGCCCGAGCGGATGCCGCGGCCGGTCGTTTTCTACACGCTCGAGATGACCAAGGAGCAGATAGCCAAGAACCTCCTTTGCATCGCCACGGGCATAGATACCGCCAGGATGCGCCGGATGGAATTCGACGAGGAAGACATGTCCGCTGTGCGAAGTGCCATACAGGCGTACCAGAGCGCGCCGCTGTTCCTGGACGACACCGCCGCTCCGACCGTGCGTGACATCAGAGCCAGGGCCCGGCGGCTCAAGCAGCAGCACGGGATAGAGATGGTAGTGATAGACTATCTGCAGCTTATGTCCGCTCCCGGCGGACGGAGGGATGAAAGCCGGCAGGCGGAGGTGGCGGAGATATCCCGTGGACTGAAGAGTCTGGCGCGCGAGATGAACGTACCGGTGGTGGTGCTGAGTCAGCTGAACCGCGCGCCGGAGGGTACTCTCGGACGGGCGCCGCGAAAGCCGCGCTTGGCGGACCTGAGGGAATCGGGCGCGATAGAGCAGGACGCCGACGTCGTCATGCTCCTGCACCGTCCTGAGGAGGAGGGAGGGGAAGAGGCGGCGGAGGCCCCCCGCGCCGACGTTTCGCAGCCCAACCTCCTCCTGATCCTCGCCAAGAACCGCAATGGGGCCACGGGTGAGGTCCACCTGAGTTTCGACAAGCCGAAACTGCGCATAGGCGAGTTCTGCCCTGCGACGGTCACGGCTTGAGGGCAGGCGCGACTTGCGCGGGGGCGGAGGAGGCTGTCGCCAGCCCATTTCCTGCGCCGGGCCTGGAACCTTCCGGACCGCTGGAAGGCGCGCGGCGCGGGCGAACCGTCAACCAGGGGGAGCGATAAGGCCCGGAAGGGAGCGGCTTGAGATCCGATCCTCCGGAAGTAGCCATAACGATTGGATCGCGGCCTGGAAGGACGTCGGAGAGCTGCGCCGTCGAATCGGCGGCCGTCGCGCACCGGCGCGCGGCCGGGGTTGGGAGAGACCGGGCCGTCTCCAGGGAGATGGGGCGCGACAGGGACCCGTCTGTCCCGCCGCCCGGTGGCCACTTACCGCCTGCTTTCGCGGCGGGTGCGGGTTTCATGGTTCGATCGTGCGTTTCCACGCGCCGTAGCGCCTGGCGGACCCGTACCGGCTTTACTGGCGGGGCGCGGGTTGTCCCGCTGTTCCTTTTCCTCGTCGCGGCTTCTTTCCTCCAGCGCCCCACCGCATGGACCGGCGAGCCGCCCGCAGCGCCGGAGGCCGGGCAGCGGATCGTCCGGAGCATAGAGGTGCGCGGGGCGTGCGACGAGACGGTTGTCCTGCGCGCCATCGGAACCCGTGTCGGACAGCCGTTCGACACCAAGGTCTACGAGGACGACTTCCGAAGGATAGCGGCCCTCGGAATCTTCCGGAATATAAGAATGTCCGCGCCCATCCCGTGGCCGGGCGGCGTCAAGCTCGTAATAGAAGTTGAAGAACTTCCCGTCGTCGGGCGGCTGGTCCTCAAGGGCAACAGGGCCTTCTCGGCCGAAGCGTTGCTGAAGGAGATCGGGAGCCGGGAAGGCGGGAGATACGATGAGGGGCTGGCGTTCCAGGATTCCGTCAGGATTGCGGACTACTATAAGGCGCGGGGATACAGAAACGTCTCGGTTTCCTACAAAGCCGAAACCGTCGCGGCTCCATCCGAGCGCGATCCGGGCGAAGTCAGTCTGATGTTCGACATAAGAGAGGACCTTCCGGTCGGCATCAGAAGCATAACCTTCCGCGGCAACAGGACCTTTGCGGCCGGCGACCTGAAGCGGGCGATGAAATCGCGCGAGAGGCGCCTGTTCCGCAGGGGGGACCTGAACGACGAACTGCTGGAGGCAGACAGGAAGGCGATCGAGATATTTTACCAGAGGCACGGTTATATGGATGTTTCCGTCTCGAAACCGCGGGTGCTGGTGGACGACAGGGAATACAGAAACCTGCTGCTGAGGCGACAGAGGCGGTGCGATATCGCATTCGACATAGAAGAGGGAGCCCAGTACCGGACCGGGACGGTCGCGATCGAAGGAGCTGTGGCGGTGCTTCGCGAGGAGATACTTGCCGCCATGCAGGTGAAGCCTGGCGGCGTATACTCCGATGTACTCCTGGCCGAGGACCGACGGAGGATAGCGGATATCTACGGCCGGAGGGGACGGCCTTTTACGAATATCTCCTTCGACCGGAAACTCGTGACGGACCCAGGGCGGCTGAAGGTCCATCCGCACATGTACGACGTTACGGTGCGCATATCCGAGGGTCCGGAGGTTAACCTGCGCGATGTGATAACTCGCGGCAACACCAGGACGAAGGACAGGGTGATAATAAGGGAGATCGAGCTGTTTCCGGGCGACAGGGTGGACACTTCGAAGATCGAGCGCGCCAGGGAAAGGCTCCTTTCTCTGAATTACTTCGATGAGGTTGGAGTTTCGATGGAGCCCGCCGCAGACGATCCGGAGAGCGTAGATCTGATCGTGGATGTTACGGAGAGGCCAACGGGACAGTTCGAGATCGGCGTGGGTTACTCGATGGCAGATCAGCTTATGGGCAACCTGAGACTTACGCAAACCAACTTCGACTTCCGCGATCTGCCGAAGAGCTGGCGCGATTTCATATCGGGCAACGCTTTTGTCGGAGCCGGGCAGCGGCTGTCGCTGGAGGCCGTCGGCAGCAGGTTCCGGCAGCGATACCTGCTCTCGTTCCGCGAGCCGTGGATGTTCGACAGGCCGATCCGCTTCGGGTTCAATATATATCACGCCACGGATACCTACCGCGACCTCGACACGACCCGTACCGGTATGGACGTGACGCTCGGCAGGCGCCTGTGGGGACCGCGGTGGGACGGTGACGTGACGGTCAGCGTCTTCCGGAAGACCACCGGCGAGGTAGACATTGACGCCCCGAGCATTTTGCGCCGATCTGCCGGGGAGGCGATGGTGTACGCCATCGAGCCGCGGCTGATATACGATTCGCGCGACAACGTCCTTTTTCCTTCGAAGGGGCACTTCGCCATGGCGTCCGTTGAGGACCAGGTGCCGCCTGGCGACCAGTGCGTCGTGCACCCGTCGCTGTCGGCGGGAAAGTGGTTCACCCTTTATCGGACGGCGGGGGGGTTCAAGCACGTGCTCGAGCTGCGGGGGCGGGTGGATGCTGTATGGGGGTACGGGCCGACGCCGGAGGTCCCGATAGCCGAGCGGTTTTTCCTGGGTGGGATGAATTCCGTCCGAGGATTCCGGTACCGCAGCATTTCGCCCCGGCAGCAGGGCTACGAGATCGGCGGACGGAAGGCGGCAGCCGCGACCGTCGAGTATACGTTCCCCATATTTGAGGACGTCTTGCGGGGCGCGTTTTTCGTAGATGCCGGTTGTGCCTGGGACGGCGGCCGACCCGACTATCCGTACGAAATAAAGGACGAAAACAGGGTGCGCGTTTCGACCGGGGGCGGCATACTGTTGAAGCTGCCCATATCCCCCCTTCCAGTGCGCCTCTATTTC
>JAOACM010000091.1 GCA_026417845.1 Planctomycetota bacterium
GGTTGATAGTCGGGGAGTCGCGTAAGGGCTACCGGGTGCTTGAGCGAAAGGATGACCGGGGCTGTCCTATAGGCCTCGTGTTGCCCGGTGATGCCGAAAACTGGGACCCTTTCGACCAGCGAATGATCGGCGCCCTTCAGAAGGAGGCCGCGCGCCGGGGCCGGATGGTCCTGGCGATCGGGATGGGGAAGCGCGGTGCGGAAGAAGTGACGGGCGAACTGGTCAAGGCGCGAGCCTCGGCAGTCCTGGTCAACGCGCCGGATGGCGGGCTTCTGGAATGCCTTCAGCGCGCCGGATTGCCAACGGTGCTGATCGGCACATGGGACGGGGGCGGAAGGAATGATTCCGTCGCGCAGGACAGCTTTGCGGGAGCCATGGCGGCGGCGATGCACCTGGCATCCCGGGGCCATGCGCGCATCGGGTGGCTCGGTTACGAGGTGCGCGGCAACACCGTTCAGGTAGCCGAGCGGTTTGGCGGGGCGGTCGGCGGTTTGGCGAGCGTCGGCCTCCGGCTCAATGAAGATGCGTGCCTTTCGGCGCCGGAGAATGACGTCGAGGCGGCGGCGGATGCCGCCGGGCGGCTGCTGCGGTTGCCGGAGAGGCCCACCGGCATCCTCGCTCTGTGGCAGCCTCTGGCCGCCGGACTTGTCCGCGCCGCGGCCCGGATGGGGATCGTTCCCGGCCGGGACTTCGAAATGGTGGGGTGGATTAACGGAGAGGCCTACGCGAGCGAGTACCTGCCGCTTTTCGGAGGAGGACCGCCGCAGCCGGCGGTCGTCTGGAGCCTTGGAGAGCTCATCGGAATCGCGCTGGCAAGAGCCGAGGAACGCCGCGCCAACCCGGACCTGCCGCCCGCACGACTGAAGATTCCCGCGATCCTCAGGCTCGCGCCGTAAGCCAAGGAGAGGCGGACTGCGGGGGGGGAAGGGATAGCGAGGTTCTGGGAGGATAACGAAATGCGCGCTGCCGTTTCGAAAGGCTTATGCACGGCCTTTGGCCTGGCACTGCCGATCTGGCTATGCGTCACGTCCTGTCATGTGTCCGCCGGAGAAGGACCCGGCAACGACGAGGACGTGGCAAAGAAGCTGCGGGAACTGTCCGGCGGCAGGGCCAAGCTGGAGGCGGAAGTCCTCTCGAAGAACCCGCTGCCTGGGGGAAGCATCCTGGACACGCGCAGCCTGTGGCGCTTCCGCATACTGCGCAGTTCTCCCGAGTTCGTTGACGCGGACGGGCGGATAATCGCCGGGCGCGTAGTGTATGCCGGGGAGCTGCGATCCTGGATCGAAAAGAATCCCGACAAGGGGACCCCGCCGCCCGGGATGTATAAGGTCGAGCCGCTGGAGAAGGAAAAGGTCTATCTCCTCCCGGCCGACACGCCTCCAGACTGGATGAAGCCCGATTTCGACGACACCTCGTGGGCCAGACAGCGGGGACCGGTCTTCCCTTCGTTCTGGTCGCCGGACGACGAGTTCAAGACTCTGCTGATGCGGGGGCGGTTCGAAGTGACAGATCCGGCGAAGGCTGGGGATTTGAAGCTTTCCATGGAGTACCGGGGAGGGGTCGTCGTTTACCTGAATGGGGAAGAAGTTTACAGGAGCCACATGCCGGAGGGACCGGTAAACCTCGAGACCACGGCGCTTCCCTATCCTGAAACCGCCTACGTTACGAAGGAAGGATTCGTACTTCCCTGGGCCAGACAGACCACGCGGAGCGAACTGGACAGGCGCCCGCAGGAGGTAAAGGCCCGCGTGGCATCAAGGACACGGGCGGTCAGGGACGTAATTCTGCCCGGCTCGAAGCTGCGCAGGGGCGCCAACGTGCTGGCGATAAGCATCCACCGGGCGCCGACGCCGGCAGCCTTCGAGCTGTCCCGTCCGGAGAAGAGCCAGAGGATAGGCCACCATGAGGACTTCAAGTGGCGCAGGCTGGGGCTGCTGAGCATCAACCTGAAGGCGGAGCCGGGGTCCGCCGTTATCCCCAACGTCGGGCCGGCATCGGCCTCCGGGGAAGGATTCCGCCTGTGGAACCAGAGCTGCATGCAGGCGCCCAACGTCAGGGATTACCCCGAGCCGCTCGCGCCGCTCCGCCCGCTTCGAATACACGCCGTCCGCAACGGAACTTTCGCCGGCCAGATCATGGCCGGAGATACGAAACCGATAAGGGGGCTTAAGGTCGAGGCTTCCGAGCTGAAGGGTCCGGCGACCATACCGGCATCCTGCGTTAGAGTAAGGTACGGAGTGCCGGACGGCCCTGATGGTAATTTCGACTCTCTGGAGGATGATCCGCCGGCGGAGGTTCCCGTAAATGCTGAGAGCGGCCGGGCGATCGTTCCGATCTGGATCGAGGTCACTGTGCCGCACGATTCGCCCGGCGGCGAGTATTCCGGATACATCGCGGTCGGCGCGGAGGGCGTGCCGCCCCTGAAGGCGCCGATCTTTCTGCGCGTGAGGGAATGGCGATTGCCGGCGGTCTCCGAGTTTGCGCTGAGGATG
The DNA here is from genome assembly GCA_026417845.1 of Planctomycetota bacterium. Lineage (GTDB taxonomy): Bacteria > Planctomycetota > SZUA-567 > H5-PLA8 > CALKMO01 > CALKMO01. The sequence goes on from JAOACM010000091.1 coordinate 2,493, forward strand.
GATTTCATGCAATCGCCGGAGACCGTCGCGATGGCCTACCGGGTGCCGCTCTGGTCTGACGAGCACCTTAAGCTGCTCGACCGCACCTTCTCGCTGCTCGCCGCCATGGCCAGCAAGACGCTGTACGTAACCGCCATACGCCGCACGCACCTGGGAAACGAACATGCCATGGTGCGCTGGATCATGGACGAGAACGGCGACTACCGGCCGGATTTCGCCATCGTCGAGAAATACCTCGACGCCGCCATGAAACGCATGGGGAAGATACCCGGCGTGATCCTCTATTGCTGGGAGCCTCCGTTCAGTCAGGGCCACGCCGGCGGCGCAGGCGAGATGCAGCGGATATACGACAAGCCGATCCTGTTCACGGCGTACGACCCCGACAGCGGCGAGTATTCCGCACGACAGGGACCGCCGTGGGGGACGCCTGAGGCGCGGGAATTCTGGAAGAAATTTACCGACGGGATACAGCCGGTGATCGAGAAGCGCGGCCTCAGGGATTCGATGCTGTTCGGACTTGTCGGAGACGCCCGGCCGACGAAGCGGGCGATGGACGACATCTGCAACGCCGTGCCCGGCGCCAGGTGGGCCGTGCACTCGCATTACCGCTGCGAACAGTGGCAGGGCTACAGGATGGGGATGTGGATCGCGCTCTGGGGACTCGGCTACAGTCTGACGGATCCGTCCGTGGCGGTTTCCTGCGGCTGGAGCAACCCGGAGTGGTGTTCGTACTATCCGCGCGAGATGGGGACGCACAGCACGCTTGTCGAATACCGGACGAAGGCCGAGGCATACATTGGCGCCTGCCGGCAGGGCGGGCCGCGCGCAGGGGACGGTCCCCGCGGTCTGGGGCGCCTAAACGCCGATTTCTGGGAGCTGAAGGACGAGCGGGGGAGGGCGATCGGGTCGCTGGCTGGCCGTTACCCGGAATCGGCATGGGGGCAGCTCAATCTCAACCCCGGGGTCCCGCCGGTCCTCGCGCGTGGCAGGAAGGGCCCGATCCCTACCATGCGCTCCGAGGCTTTCCGCGCGGCCGCGCAGGACATCGAGATGCGAGTCTTCATCGAAAAGGCTCTGCTTGATCCGGATGGACCGCGGAGGCTCGGTCCCGATCTGGCGCGCCGTTGCCGGAAGGCTCTGGACGCCCGCATCCGATACGCGAACAGGTGCGCGCAGTACATGGAGGCGTCCGATGGGGAGATATGGTTCATCGGATCGGGCTGGGAGGACCGCACTGCGCTGCTTTGCGAACTGGTCGAAGAGATCGGGAAAAAGTTCACGGACCGCGAGCCGAGGGTCGAGATCCCAGCCGCCGCGAAGGACGCGAAAGGAGGCTCGAAATGAAGCGCGGATGCGCATGTACAGCCGCCGCCCTGCTTCCTGTCGCTTGGGCGGCCGCGTCCCAGGCGCTGGAATTCAAGGTCATTGTGACCGAACCGGCCGGGGCGGCGCGCAAAGCCGCGCCTCTGACCGGCGGCCTGCCGTTCGCCAGGGGGGAACTGAAGGAGGTTTCGAGCCTGGCGCTTTTGCGGCACGGCAAGGCGGTGCCGGCTCAGTTCGTACCGCTCGCAAGGTGGGACGACGGCTCGGTGCGCTGGGCGCTAATGGATGCGCAGCTGGACGTCGAGGCGAACGAAAAGGTCGAGCTTACCGTCGCGGACCGGGGCGGAAATCCCGCGCCGCCGGCTCCGGTCAGGCTCGAAAGGGCCGGAGACCTGATAAGTATCGCCACAGGCCCCATGGAGGCCGTCATAAGCCGCTCGCCCGGAGGCTTTGTCTCTTCGCTCAAGGTCGGCGGCCGGGAAATGCTGACGGGAACCGGACGCGGGCTGGTGCTGATAGACGCCAGGGGACAGCCTGTCGCGGCCGGAGCACCGGACGAAACAACCGTCGAACATGCCGGCCCAGTCCGGGCCGTTGTACGGCTGCGGGGGAAGTTCCCCGGGCTGCACGACGGCCTGCTCGGCTACACCGTCAGGCTCGCGTTCTTCGCCGGCCAGCCGAGGGTCCGCGCGCATATCTGGCTGGAAAACGCCGGCGCCAGGGGAGTTCCAAACCCGGAAAACTGGAAGGAATGCAGCCGGCCGGAGTGGTTCGAGTTCGACGGTATGGCCGTCGAAATGGGGATCGGTCCTGGTGTCGGGTCTGCTCCAAAGGCGCGCTGCGAAGGCGTCGAGGCCGCGGGCAGGTTCAAAGTGTTCCAGGGGTGAAATAAGGGAAAGACGACGGCCTGTTATCTGGACGAGGAACCCTTTTACAAAATAACCGGGCCGGCTGGCGAGCTTAAGACCGGGCATCATACGGACGGCCTCTGCGAAGTAGCGGGCGAGGGCGGCCGCATGGCCGCCGCGCTCCTCGACTTCTGGCAGCAGTATGAAAAGGCGATGGAGCTGGACGGCCAGACGTTCCGCGTCTGGCTGTGGCCCGTGGAAGGCGTCTGGCCCCGGCCCGGTCACGGCATCAACCAGTACTCGGATGGAATGGAAAAGCTTTTCGCGCCTAAGGACCGCTACTTCCTGCCCGGAGGAGTGCACAAAGGCCACATTTTCGCGCTCGATTTCGGCGGAGCGGCGCCGGAAACAGCAGCCGCCGATCTGGCCGCCCCGTTGTTTCCCTGGTGCGAGCCGGCCAGATACGCGGAGACGCGCGCCCTGCCGTTCCTCTTCGGTCCGCCGGGGTTGAAGAGCGGCAACCGCGAGTGCGATTTCCGGCTGGCGACATGGGAGCGCATGAGCCGTGCAGCCTGCGATCCGGCGGGCGATACCGGCATCTGGGCGGCGCGCAAAAAGAGCATGGATTTCGTAATCGGGTACAAGAGCGACTACCTGATCTGGTACGGCTGGATGGATTTCGGCGACATATGCGTGCCGGGCACCGGCACGATATCGCTCGGGCGCGACTGGCCACTGCTGGTCCTCTCTGACTATCTCCGCACCGGCAACCCCCACTCGCTCAAACTGGCATCCGAGATGGTCCGTCACCTGACCGACATTGACCAGTTCTGGTCCGATCGGGACCTCCCGCACGTCAGCCGTCTCCGGAGCGGAGTGGTCTGGCCCACATTCCACGCCGGCAACCGGAGCGCGGCCGTCAGCACGGCTCCCCACATTTCCGGTCTGGCGCTCTGGTATATGCTTACGGGCGAACCTAAGGCGCGGGACGCCGCGCTGCGTTCGGCCGAAGGACTCGTTGCTTTCTGGGAACATGTCAACACCAGAAAAGACAGGATCAGGGGCGATATGGCCGCGAACGGCGCCGCAATCCAGTCCTTCTGCGTCGCTTACGACCTGACGGCCGACCGCAAGTGGCTGGACCGGGCCTTGGAGCTGTTCAACACCAGCGTGGTCGAAAAGTACAAAAAGTTCGGGCCCCATCTGCACTCGCCGGGGCGTGGCCAACTGGATGGCCAGGACATTCGCGGAGAGGACCAGGCCTACCTTTCGATCATCGGACCGCTCTGTCTGCTCCACTCGCGGACCGGCGATTCCGGCGTGCTGAAACTCCTGACGGAGGCGACGGAGAAGCCGTTATCCGAGGACAGCCACTTCGACGCGCCGGCCAGCGTGGCTGGGCTTTACGCCTATGCCGGCGCGGTAACGGGCAACGCCGCCTTCAGGAAACTGGGGATAGATACGTTCAACCAAGGGTACCCCGTAACTAAATCGCCTCAGGTGTTCCTGCACGAGAACAGCACCTGGCACGATGACGCGGCGAGGAAACTGTACGCCGGCCAGAACATGGCTTACGCCATATGGCTGTGGCAGCAGTCGGGAAGAAAGTGACGATCCGGCGGGGCGGCAGACGGGCGCTGCGGCGTAGCGATAAAGGCGAGCCGCGCGATCCGGATCCGCGTTTCCTTTCCCCATCGGATATGGATGGCGAAAGGAATGGACGTCGGGAAACCGGGAAAAGAAAGGGGCTGGGCGCGGCGTCTTCCGGGAAGGAGTGGAGGAACGTTGCCGCGGGAGATGACCGCCAGCCGGGGAATATCCGTCGGCCCGGTATTCCCGCCCTTCCAGTAGCGGGTGCCTTTCGGGCAGCCGCTTCGGGTGCAGGAGGCGCAAAATGAGAGGTGGTTTTGTCCATGTGCCTGTCGCCACGCTTTTGTGCTGGATGGCGTGCGTGGTGACGGCGGCCGGCGAGGTTTCCTTCGCGCGCAGGCCGGCTGTCGCGAAGGATGGCGAAAAGATCAGGATATCGTTCGCCGTGTCCGCGCCGACGGATGTAGAGGTTGCCGTCGTGGATAAGGACGGGAACGTCGCCAATCATCTGGCGGCCGGTGTACTGGGTGGACCGAATCCGCCGCCGGAACCGCTCAAACCCGGCCTGGAGCAGGAGCTGGTCTGGGACGGTAAGGACGACGACGGCAAGCCGGTCGCCGGACCGGTACGGATTCTGGTGCGGGCCGGAATGAAGCCGGAGTTCGACGGGTTCCTCCTCTACAATCCACACGATACCGGCCCGATACTGTCGGTAGCAGCGGGCCCCGGCGGCCGGATATACGTGTTCCATAAGCACTCCACGGCCAATTACAATATGGGGAGCCACGATATCAAGATATACGACCACGACGGCCGGTATGTCCGGACCCTGAAACCTTATCCGGCCGACATGCCTCCGGAGCGGCTGAAGACGATCGGGGTCTTCCAGGACGAGGAAGGCCGGCTGGTTCCGCGCATATTCAACTGGGAGCAGCTGAATTTCTATCCGGATGCGCATCTGTCGCGGGGGCGCAGCATGCCGGACGAAGCGATGCCCGCGGTGGATTCGCGCGGAAACGTGTACTGGATCGCCGGTGGAGTATGGGGAAAGCTGGGTCCGCTCCTGATGGCGCTCGAAGCTGACGGTGGATCCGGCAGGGATCCCTTTGTCGGCAAAAGGATACTTCCGCAGATCGAAAATCTGAATCTGAGTTCCACTTATCCGGCGCCGGGCGAGGCGCCGCACCTGGCAGTCAGCGGCGACGACAGATATGTCTATGTTTCCGGGCTGAGACGCGCCGGCAAGGAAGGCTCCCCTGTTCCCTGTGTCTTCAGGGTAGACACGGCCACTCTGGCCGGAGGAGAGGCATTCGCCGGCAAACCTGAGGAACAGGGGAAGGAAGGCGCGCTGCTGACCGCGCCGGCCGGCATCGCCGTCGCCGGCGGGCTGCTGTACGTGGCCGATGTCGGAGCGGACCGGGTGGCGGTCTTCAGCGAGAAGGACGGCTCCTTTGCCGGCCAGATCTCTGTTCCGAAGCCGACAGGCGTCGGCGCGGACCCCGAGACCGGCGCAGTTTATGTGCTTTCCTGTGCCGCGAATCCGCCGTCGCTGATCAGGTTCGACGGATACAGGGGCGCGAAGGAGCTCTACAGGACAACCCTGCCGAAAGGCGGGGGCGCTTACCGTATCGCCGCAGGATTCGGCAAACGCGCAGACGGCGTTCGGACAGCGCGCATATGGATGCCGGCCGTCTCCTACGGCCCCGGCTTCTATTGCATAGAAGATGCCGGCGGGAAGTTCGAACACCTCGGAGATCCGCGCCCGGTGGGGAAGGATCATCCTCCTTCGGCAGCCGGCCCGCGCGATCTGAGAGTGGACCGCATGCGCGGCGAGCTGTACGTCAAGATATCGGGAGAGCGGTGGTTCAGGATCCACGAAAAGACCGGAAAGATCGAAAGTCTCGGGCCCCTCGAAGGCCTGACCATGAGTGACAAGGGCACGGAACTGGCGGTCTGCCCGGACGGGACCCTCATAACCCACAGCTACGCCATGGGGCTGATGCGATGGACAAGGGATGGGAAACGCCTCCCCTGGGAAGGCAGGGGCGACAACAGGGGCAACTGGGGCGGGATGATGACCTTCCAGTTGAACTACCTCGCCGTGCGCGGAGACGAGATATACGTCATCCCGCCCGGACATTACCTGAAGAACGTCAAGGACTGGCGCTTCACCACGCTGAACGTATTCGGCATGGACCAGAAGGAAAAGCGCACCGCGATATGGCAGCTCACCCGCGGTTCCATACCGCGCGTTGACCGCCGCGGCAACATATACATAGCCTCGATGATGAAGCCACCGGGGCGGGTATGGCCAGATTTCTTCGACGGCAAGCTTGGACCGCCCGAAAAGATCGGGGGATTCTCTCCGGAGTACTGGTACAGCTACATGTATGGGGGAATAGCCAAATTCCCGCCGGAGGGCGGGGCGATATGGCACAAGGAGGGCGAGATTCCGGCCAGCGCCATCGGCCAGCCGCCTCCGGAGCTGCTCAAAAAGCCTAAGATCGAGATCGGCTACATGTATTACAACAGGCATCTGGAAAAGGGTTATCTGCAGAACGCGATGTGGTTCCGCTTCGGTTTCTCGCCCTATTCGGAAACCTATCCGATCGGAACGCCGACCTGCATGTGCGAGGGCGCGGGATTCGACGTGGACGGGTGGGGCCGGGTCTTTTTCCCCAACCTGGGACAGTTCCGCGTGGAGGTCATAGACAACAACAGCAATTTCATCGGGAAGTTCGGCGCGTACGGGAACGAGGGCTCGCTCGGGAACGGAAAGGTCGCCGGGGGGGCGATGCGCGAGGGCCGCGCGAAGGGTCCGCATCCGGACATACCGCTGGCCTGGCCGTCCTACGTGGCCGTCTCCGACACGCACGCCTACGTCAACGACACACTGAACAGGCGGGTCGCCCGCGTGCGGCTGGGCTGGCGCGCCGGGGAGTCTCTGGAGGTTTCGCGGTAAGACTCCGTCCGGAACCGCAGGCGCGGAACTCCCGGGACCTCCTGATTCCAGCCCCGGGTGGTCAGGCAGAACACCATAAAGGTTCGTCCGGAAACCTCCGGATGGGAGGGAGGGGAGCTGTCCCCGGGCCCAAAGCTCTGCGCCTTGGGTTTCGGGACAGCTCGAAGGATCACAGGCGCCCCGGATCCCCGGGGCGGAATATTCCGGATCGGCGGCCCCCGCTTTCACGGCGGGAGGTTCTCCGGAGGAGCAATGGAAAGGAGGGGTGGCGAGCGATGGTCGGCGGGAACGCAGTACACGATTCCGCCGGGGGCCGTCCGTTCGAGGAGGCCTGGCGGGAACTTGAGCGGCGTCACGCATGGAAGATAAGGGTGGTCGAATGCCTGAACCCGAAGCCGGCCGTCAGCCGGTTCGCGTTCGTATGGTCCGACTACGACAACCGGCACGCGGCCGCGTTCCGCGAGAGACACAGGCTGCACGATGTTGTCGCCGGTGCGCGTGACGACTGGGAGGCGCTGCTGCGCCTGCGGCACTGGACGTTCGTCAACATGATCAACGATACCGATGCGTGCCTGCACGCATACGGTCCATTCTACTCGATGGACCCGGCCGCGCTGGTGGCCGCCAGCCACTCAGGCGGCACTTTCTGGTGCACATACTTTTCGACCGTGTTTATCGCCGCGGCAACTTCGATGGGGCTGCCGGCGCGGAAGGTCGCGATAGATTGCGAACACACAGCGGCGGAAAAGAGCACCCAGCACGGCGTGGCAGATGTCTGGGTCAACACATTCCGCAAGTGGGTCCACATGGATCCGAACTACGATCATCACTACGAACTGGACGGCGTGCCGCTGAGCACCGAGGAAACAGGCAGACTGTGGCAGGAGAAACGCGGCTCAGGGCTCGACCCGCGGGTCGGCCCCGAACGCCGTCCGGTTCCGCGGGCGCGCCGCGGGAAGGCCGGAGAGCCGGAGGCATGCGCCTGCTTCTGGCACCTCATCGAATGCCGTAACGACGTCTTCTGCCGCGATGGACGCGGGTCGAAAAGCCCGGCCGTCATGCTTGTGGATGATGCCCGCAAAAGACAACGGTGGTACGAGGGATCGCCGCCGGATACCTCGGAGAAAAAGCGCTACTCGAGCGGCACGCTCATGATAACCGAAGATCCCGCCGATGCCTACCCGGATCTCGATGCGGCATACCTGGAAATATTCCCCCCGCACAAGATGCCGTATTATTGCCGCGTGAGGCTGACGACGCCCCTGTCCCCGTATTTCAGCCACTACGAGATTTCTGAGGACGGCGGCCCGCCCATGCGGTTCGAGGGCATGGAATACCCGTGGCGACTGCATCCGGGGCACTGTTCGCTGGAGGTCCGTACGGTAAGCGTCGCGGGCTGGCGCGGCGCGCCGTACCGCATGAGGCTGGAGATAGCGGAGGATCGCGCCGCGGTTCCGCTATGGCCGCTGGAAGTGGCCGAATGAAAACCGGGTGCGCAGCCGTATTGTGATACCTTTGCCGCGGCATATGGTGACCCCCAACCTCCGCGCCGGGCCCGGAGGCGTCCGGAGTGGGACCCCGGCCGCTGCCGCGGGGCGCCCGGGCAGTCATATGCCCCTGCGGGGGGAGGACCGGCGCCACAGTTGGGTCGCGCACCCATGGGAAGCAGGCGCTCGCCGGCGTCCGCCGCGTAATTGTCTGCCGCCCCATACGTTGTTGACCCGGCGCCTGAGCGTATTCGACTGAGCCTGTCCAAAAATTACCAAGTCGCCTATGGCCCTTCGATGCGTTCCGCCTGCCCCTCCGGAGGTTCTGGTGCAGGCTCTTACTCCGCCGCGGATGCCTCCGGCCGGGCTTTACAAGGACCGGCAGGCGTCGCGGCATATTCCGCACTGGATGCACCGGCAGGCATCGGCCTCCGCGGTCCTGCGCTCTCTGTCCGTGCGGATCGCCCCGACCGGACAGGACCGCTCGCACGCGCCGCAGGCGCGGCAGTTTTCCGGAAGCTTCCTGCGCCGGAAGGCCGCCAGCGAGAACAACCCCAGCAGTACCCCGTACGGACACACGTACCGGCAGAACGGAAACGCCACGGCCGCGCTCAGGATTATCG
>JAOACM010000092.1 GCA_026417845.1 Planctomycetota bacterium
TGTGTATAAGAGACAGGGATGCGGGCAAGGAAATCCTGAAGACGGCCGGGACCGACAGGAAGAAGGAAGCAATCGAATCGCTGAAGGCTGGGTGGCCCGGAGTGATTACAGGCGTCGTTGGCGAGGGGGTCGGAGATTCGGAAGTGTTAAGGGCCGGGGATATAGGGATCGCTCTGGGGAGGGGGACAAGCATCGGCGCGGAGGCCGCGGACGTGGTGCTGATATCGGGCGATCCACGTTGCCTCGTCCGCGCGATCCGGATGGCCAGGAGGGCAATGGAGATCGTGCGGCAGAACCTGCTGTGGGCTACGGCCTGCAATGCCGCGGTTCTCCCCCTAGCCGCGCTCGGCCACATCCCGCCGGCGCTGGGCTGCGCGCTCATGGCCGCCGCCTCCGTATTGGTGGTCCTGAACTCACTGCGGATCGTCCGGTTTGGGACGTCATGACCGCCAGGGCCATGGAGGCCCTCCGGCGAAGCGCCTCTCAGCCGCTGAGCTGGGAGGAGAGGATCGGACGGCATGCCGCGACCACGACCGGGGGGCGTTTCCCGACCGGGCGGGCCGCGCGATCCCGCGCGCGGCGGAACGGGAAAGCGCGGCCGGCGAAAACGTTTGACAGCCGCGCGCTCCATCCTAGAATCGCGCCCTGTTTGGACTTCCGGACCGGGGTCGGAATGGGGATGGAACGTTTGGACCGACGAGGCGACGAAACCCGCCCGGAGGGAGGGAATGAGATCGGGCCGGAGGCCGATGCCGGGTCGGAAGAGAAGGCTGATGCCGGCGATGTCAGCCCGGAAGAGTACGTAGCCGGGATTCAGGAACACGAGAAAGTCCTGATACTGGTAAAAGAAGAGCTGTATGGAGGATCGTGGGCGAGGCTGGAGGCTGACCTTCAGGCGAGGCTGGCCGGGAAACCGTACCTGTTCAAGATCAAGACCGGGCGCGTATTGCAGAGGGACCTGGAAGCGGTGCGTCGGATGCGCAAATACGAGGAGGCGAAGGGCTGCGACCTCGCGAAGATTCTCCGGGAGAAGGGGGGGCTGGACATCTGACGGATATTCCGGGCCGGGATCGCGGCCGTCCGGGAGGGGGATGATGATGCGTACAGGCATGACGGTCAGTTGGTGGCGCGCGCTCGGGATCGGCCTGATCGCCGCGGCGGCGGTCCTCGGATGCTCCTTCTATCGCGCGGATTCCGGGGACGGCGGGCGGTCCGGGGCGAAGGCGGGCGCGCCGGCGCCAGCCCCCCGCCCGGCGGATGAGGGAGGGACGCGAACCGAAGGTGCTCCGGTGCCGGCCTATCCCAACGTGGTCCTGCCCGAGGATCTCAACCTGGACCTCGACTGGCCCACGCCCCCGGTTAGCGAGGAGTTCGGCAGGATAGAGCGGGGATGGGCAATAGGCGGCGTGGTCCTCATCGAAACTGACAGGCATGCGCTGATCGCGATCAGGAAGGATAACGGTATCACGATGTGGACGGTGCAGCTCGATGCCCCCATCCGCTACCATCCAACCGTCTCCGCCGGGCACGTGGTGGTCAACGTCCGGAACAACCTGATCGCCATCGAGAGGCGGACGGGCGAGATCCGCTGGAAGCTCATGCCTAAGTTCGTCATGTCGTGCGCTCCGCTGCTGGTCGAGCCGATAAGCTATCCTTCGCGGATAGGTCCCGACTGGGTCGTGCTGGAAAACATATACGTCGGGTCGTGGGATGGGAAGCTGCACGCGCTGGAAGTGCGCGGGCGGATGAAATCCTACTATAAGGAAGGTGGAGAGGGCGCGCTCGTAGCCGAATACATGCTGCGGGAAATATGGCACAAGACCACCAGAGGACCGATAACCGGCGAGATAGCGTTCGTGGACAACATAGTCTACTTCGGTTCCGACGACTGGTACATGTATTCGGTCAACCGGGAGGGAGTAGACCGGTTCGCCTACCAGACGCAGGGCGCCATACGCGGCGGCCTCGCCGTCGCCGTCGGCCCCCAATCTCTGTATTTCGGCTCCGACGACCGCAGTTTCTACTGCCTCGACAGGCTTACCGGCAGGAAGAAATGGGCCTACCCGGCCGGGGCCCCGGTCGTGGGCGTTCCGTGCGCGGATCCCGGCAACGCCGAGATAAGGTCATGCATGGTTTACGTTCCGGTCCTCAATCAGGGCATCGTCGCCCTGCAGTACACCCTCCCGCCGCCGGTAAAAACGACCGGCAAGGGAGCGGCGACGCAGACTTTCGAGGAATCGTATGCCGTCAAGTGGCAGGTTCCAGACGCGCTCGCCGTCGTCGGCGTTTCGCCTACTCATGTTTACCTTGGCAAGGCCCGCGAGCCGCAGAAGCATGAAGACGACATGCCCAGAATGAAGGATGTGCTGATAGTGGATAAGTTTACGGGAGAGGTGATCAGCCGCTGGACGCCGCCGCGCTGCGGCTTCATAATCCGCAATCATAACGACTGGGCGCGGCCTTCGCTCCCCGATCCGATGAAAGTCATAGTGGTAACGGACGACAACAGGGTCATGGCCTACAGGGAGAAGAAACCGGCGACCGGTCCCATTGGAGTCCGCAAACCGCGCCCCGAGCCGGTGGCGGAACCGAAGAAGGCGGAAGCGGGAAAGGCAGCGGAACCAAAGAAGGCGGAATAAGAGCTTATCCAAAAACCTCCGGCCGGCATCCGGTGTTCCGCCGCGGAAGCCTTGGCTGCCGCAGGAGTTTCTGGATGGTCTCTTAAGAACCTGTCCATAAACACCCCCTCCGGGCAGTGGAGATTGCTGAGCGTATAAGCTGCGCGCCGGAGGTTTTCGGAGAGGCTCTAAGGGCAGGAGCAGTGGATTCCGCTGGCCGGCTGGCCGGAATCGCACTGGCGTTTTTCAGATGGATTCCAGGAGCGGGTTTTGGGGTACGGTCGCCGGGTTCGTACCGGTGTTGCTCGTCGGCATCGGCCTGTGGGCGTATCTTGGTTCTGGCGCGCGGCGTAACGTCGCCGATCGTATCCCCCCCGAGCCGCCTTTTCCCTTCCCTCCTGTCGCGACAGGCGATATCGGCCGCATGCACGGCCCGTCACCGTATGCGCGCGATGGCGTGCCTGCCGCCATCCCGAGCGCGGGAAAGTCCGTCATGGGCATGCCGCCGCTGAACGGGATGCCTTGGGATGATCCCAGCGCGCCCGTTCCTCCCATCGGCCGCGATGCCTCCCGGGAGATCTCAGATCAGGGCGGGAAATTGTATGCCTCCGCCTGCGCCCGGTGCCACGGCACGGATGGACGGGGCGGAGGGCCGGAGGCGTCAGAGTTATCAACCTCAGTCAGGGATTTGACCGCCCCCGAAGAGTTTGTGGCGAGGTCTTCGGTGCAGGGTACCGTGCCGTTCGACGCCGATATTTACAGAACCCTCCGGCGGGGACTGCCGGGTACGGCTATGCCATCCTACCGCAATCTCGCACCGGACGGCCTGTGGGATCTGGTCGCCTTCGTGAAGACGCTTTCGCCCCATTACGGCGATCCGGCCAGGGCGCCAAAGGAGGCCTATGCGCCGGCCGGGGCGCCGGCGGATCTTCGCTCATTGCTGGCGGAGGGGAAGGCGCTTTACCTCGATCTGGACTGCGCCCGCTGCCATGGCGAGGACGGGAAGGGAAATCCGGCCGCAGGCCTCGTGGACTCCCGCGGGAAGCCCTTCGCGACGACCGACTTCGTATCCGGCGGCGGGCGATTTCTCTGCGGGATGTCGCCTCGCGATGTGGCCCGCACCTTTCTGATCGGAATGCCGGGCACGCCGATGGAGTCTTATCTGGAAAGCCTGTACGGTATCGGCTGCGATCCGCGCGTGATGCCGGCGGAATCGAGGGCGGCAGGCGATCGGAAGTTATGGGCGCTGGTCGCCTATACGATTAAGCTTGTAGAAGAAGCGAAATGACAATAACTTTCAGCGGTTGCGGCCCGGCTTATCCGCCGGGCGCTTCGCTTGGATCAGGGAGGAGACATGCTCATGGGAAAGGTGCGCATAGCGGTCGTGGGACTTGGAGGCATGGGATCCCACCATGCGATGTACATCAGGAAGGGGGAGGTGCCTGACGCCGTGCTGTCGGCCGTATGCGATGTCAGGGCCGAAAGGCTGGAGTGGGCAAAAAACAACCTTGGGGAGGAGGTGCGGAGATTCGATTCCTGGGAGAAGCTGATCGAGTCGGGGGCGGCTGACGGAGTACTGATCGCCGCTCACCACTATCTCCATCCTCCCATAGCTATCAGGGCCTTCGAAAAGGGCCTCCACGTGCTGACCGAGAAGCCGGCGGGGGTATACACGAAGCACGTCCGCGAGATGAACGAGGCAGCCGCGCGTTCCGGCAGGGTCTTCGGCATCATGTTCAACCTCAGGACCTACCCCGTCTACAGGAAGCTGAAGGATCTTATAAGCTCCGGCGAGCTGGGCCCGGTCATCCGCACCAACTGGATAATTACCTCGTGGTTCAGGTCGCAGAGCTATTACGACTCGGGCGGATGGAGGGCCACGTGGGCCGGAGAGGGCGGCGGAGTGCTGCTCAACCAGTGCCCCCACAACCTCGACATATGGCAGTGGGTCTGCGGACTGCCGAAGAGGGTCCGGGCATTCTGCTCGTTCGGGAAGTATCACAACATCGAGGTCGAAGACGACGTGACGGCGTACGTCGAGTACGAAAACGGCGCCACCGGCGTGTTCATAGCCAGCACCGCCGAATCGCCCGGAACGGACCGCTTCGAGATAAGCGGGGACCGCGGCAAGGTAGTCGTCGAGGACGGGCAGATAACCTTCTGGCGGACGAGGCAGCCCGTCTCGCAGTTCTGCCGGGAATACAAGGGCGGCTTCGGCGAGCCCGAGTCCTGGAAGTGCGAGGTGCCGGTGAAGGGCCAGCCGGGCGGCCATAAGGGCATAACCTCAGACTGGGTTCAGAGCATCCTGAAGGGAACGCCGCTGATCGCGCCGGGCGCCGAGGGGATCAGGAGTCTGGAGCTGTCCAACGCCATGTACCTGTCCGCATGGACCGATTCATGGGTAAACATACCGGTTGATGAGGCTCTCTTCCTCGATCACCTCCAGAAGCGGATGGCCGAATCCAGGTTCAAAAAGACATCTCAGGACAGGACGATGAATGTCGAGGGGTCTTTCGGACGTACGGGGCCGTAAGCGCCGCGATAATTTGTCTGGCGCCCCGTATGTTGGGACATAACGGGCGGAGCCTGTCCGCTTGCAGCTGCGCCTCGCTGTCTCGCCCGGACGCAGCACTGCCGGCAGCAGCCCTTACCTGAACGCCACAAACAATTATACGTCGCGGGCCGGTCGCAGTCGCCGGGCGGGCGGAGCAGGCATATCCGCGCCCGGTACGCTGCTTCCACGGAACATTGCCGGGGCCGGCCCGGGCTGCCTAGTCCGCCTAAGGCGCCCGCGTCGCCGGTCCGAGCGCCTCCGCGCGGGAAACGCTGGCGTCGCCGGAGGCGCTGCCCCCGACCTTCCGGCACGCCTCGGCCAGCTTTCGCGCGAACCCGCCATCCCTGTAGGCGCGCTCCCATCGCCGCATCAGCAGCCACCCGCCGAAGCGGACGAGACTGTCGTGCCAGGCGCGGTACCACAGACCCCAGCCAAGTCTCAGGTTGTGCAGGAAGAACACGATAAACGGGAACGACAGAACGTTCAGGCCGATCAGGAACATGTACCTGAACCGGTAGAACCAGCCCATCAGCTTGCGGTGCGCCAGCGACAGGTCTCTGGCGGTCAGCGGTTCGTCCGGCTTGAAGAGCGGGAAGTTGCCATCGTAATATTCCCAGCCTACCGATTCCTTCGGGAATATGCGCCCCTCCGCCTGAAGCCTCTGACGCAGCTCCGTCCCGGGCAGCGGGACGGGGAGGAGCACCTGGAGGGTATCTATCTTTGCGCGCCGGATGAACCTCCGGAACCGTGCTACCCGTTCGGACAGCGGCACCTCGATCGTGGCTCCTCCCGCCAGCGGATAACCGAAGATGAACATCCCGTGCACGAGGAAGCCGAGCTTGTGATATACCCGGCTGTAGGCGATCATGTCTTCGGGCGACAGGCGCTTGTTCATTGCCTGGAGTTCCTCGCGGATGGGAGATTCGAATCCTATCGCGACAGTGTTTATGGATGCCCGCCGCATGGCGCGCAACAGTTCGATATCCCGGGCCTTGTCCAGCCGGATCTGGACGGTTATGTCCATCGCCCTGCCGATATCGCGCTGGTACCCGGCGAGCATGTCGCAGAAACGTATGGTCTCCTCGCGGTTCTGGCCGAACAGATCGTCCACGATGAAAAATCTCCGGGCGTCGAAGGTCTCGGTCATATAGCGGAACTGCTCCATGAGCCTGTCCACGGACGCATAACGGGCCTTGCCCTTGACCGTGCAGAATTCGCAGTCCATCCCGCACCCGCGCACGCGGCTTACGGGATAGATGTCTATCTTCGCGTACCTGACCAGCGAGAAATCGGGAAGCGGGAGGCGGTCGAAGTCCCGGATGGGGTCGCGCGGCTGGGTCATCCTGACCTCGCCGTTTTCCATCCACGCAATGCCCCTGACCTGTTCGGGTCGCAGACGTCCGTCCGCGATCGCCAGGAGTTCCTTTATGGTCTCCTCGCCTTCGCCGATACATACGAAATCCACGCCGCTTTCCAGCGCCTCGCGGATGTTTTCGCCCACGAAGTGCTGTCCGCCCGCGACGGGAACGGCGCCCAGCGATCTGTACAGACGCGCCAGCTCGTAGAGTCTCGGGATGGTGCTGGTCAGCCCGCCGTAAAGTCCGACGACGCGGGCCGGGCGGAGGCGCTGTATCGCGGCGTGATCCGGCATTCCGGCTGCGTCGCGCGGCCCGTGAAGACGGTAGTTGTTTTCGTCTATGACCTCGGCGTCCCACCCTTCGACCTCGCGCGCGCTCGTCGCCACGCACACCGGTCCCAGCGCCGTCGTCCGGCGGGCGATGCGCGAATAGATGTTGAAAGCCGGGAACGCCGGCGCGATCACGCGGAGCCTGCGGCGTCCGCCGGTAGCGGGAAAGCGATCGAAATGTCCATAACGATTTGCCATCGGCTGCCTCCCCTCTGGCGTTCGGCCCTGATGCCCATCTCCCGTGGTGCCGGTGGAAGCGGAGAGCCCGGCGGAATAAGAGTCTATCCGCCCCCCCTCGGCGCCCAGGGTTTCTGCGGCGTCCAGCCCGGCCCGTCCGGAGGTTTCCGGACAGGCGCTGAGATCAGGCTCCGACCCTCCCTTCCCCATCATCCGTCCGACCGGGCGGGGCCGCAAGGAGTTTTCCTCCACACCCGCGTGCGAACGCGTATATGTGAACTTATTGCGGTAACCGGGATAGCCATCCGGAAAACATCCCGCAATCCTTTCCCTCTTCTGAAGCGGGAGGGTGGGGCGAGGGCCGGTAATCCGCCGCGGCCGGGCCGGCGTCCTGCCGGTCGGAACGGGCCGCCGTCGCGCTCGCCGTCCGCTGCCGCCGGATGCCATTCAGTGCCGGGGGACGATAGCGGCGATCTCGAAATTATCGTAGCAGGCATCCAGGTCGGCGCCGGCGAAGTGCCGGATTCCGAAACATCCCTTCGCCGGCGGGTCGCCATAGACGCCGGCGTCAACGTAGGAATGAATGAGCGCGCCGTCCACGAAAACCTGGAACGTCGGGCCGTACTTCAGCAGTTCGACGCGGTATGTCCTCCCGGTCTCGCGGCACGGGTCGGGCCTGACGGTTGAGAGCATCTTGAGACCGCATCCGGTGCGGCGCAGGTTGGTCCTGCCCGAGGCGCCCCGGCACAGCGATACATGGTAGGTGGAAATCCCGTAGTTGTAATTAGGCATCGGGCCCGCCGAGGCGGAAAAATCCTTCCCCGGAAGGGGAGATGCCGGAAATGCGAACAGCGCGCCGGCGGCGCCGCCGTGCTGCGCGAGCGGCGTGAAGTCGAACGAAATGATGGCGTCGCCAGTTTCTTTTTCGCACCACACGGTGCATCCCTGGCCCGTCATTTTCATCTTCCCCTCTTCCACGGCAACCTTGCCGCCCCCATAGGCCTTCCAGTTGGCCATGCCTCCGGCGAAATCGTCGCCCAGGATCGTTCCGCCCTTTCCGACGCGGACAGTTTCCCTGGGGAGGGCAAGCAGGGTCAGGAGTTTCGAGACCTCGCGCAGCGTGTTGCGTATCTGCTCCGCGCGGAAGTACCGGTCTCCGCCGCGAACCTTCTTCATGTCGGAGGCATACATCCACTCGGCCACGACCGATTTATCCTCCTCGATCAGCCCGTGGACCGCCAGCAGGCTCTCGCGGAGCTGACCGCGCCAGCGATCGAGGACGTCGGCCTCTCCTGCCTTCCCGTACAGCACCACCGGCGCCTTCTCGAATTCTGGCGCCGCCTTCTCCTCCATCCTGCCCCTTATCCAGTCGGCGGAATCGGGCTGCTTCCCGATCAGCTCGCGGCCGTAAGTTTCCGTCAGAGCGCGGGCGGTACCGAGCAGCGGCTCGCACGTCTTCCGGATCGCGTCCATGTTGTTCAGATCGCCCCTGGCCAGCGCCGCCGCTGCCTTCCCGTCCTCCTTCAGCTTCTCTTCCATGGCCCTGGCATCCTCCTTCGGTTCCGGCGCCTCTCCGCCGCCTGCGACCGCAGCCGCCGCCAGTCCGCCGTACAAGGCCGCCGCAAGACATATCCGCCCGATCATAATCGGCCCCTCCCTAAAGCCTGTCCGAAAACCTCCTGAGCGCAGCTTGTACGCTCAGCGATCCGCGCTGTCCGGCGGGAAGTTTCTGGACAGGCACTCGTTACCGGTACGGCATCCGCGGTTTCCGCCGCGGATATCTGTTCGCGTCCGTTTCTCCGCGTTTCGCAAGTGTCTGCCGCGTTCAGATTGCGGCTGCTGTCTGTGGTGGTGCGCCCGAACGAGACAACAGTGGCGCCGCAATAAGCGGAGACGCTCAGACGCCGCGCCAACAGCATATGGGCGCGGCAGCCAATTGCCGCGTTTCTGCCTTCTACTTGCGCATCGCGCCGGGCCGCAGGTGAATTTCCACCTCCCTGCGCATACGACGGCGGCGCCCTGTTCCCCCAGGCGCCCGCTTCGCACTGCACTGCGCCGACAGGGGCGTACATCCCGGGGACGTACGCGGCCGGGAGGCTGCTCAATATTTCTGAAGCAGCGAAAGGAGTTCCCTGTCCAGCAAGTGGCCGTGCCATTCCTCGTAACGCACGTCGCTCCGGCCGGAGTCCAGGATGCCGAATCCGCCGCGGAAGTTCCACATGGCCCAGCCAATGTTATGGCTTTTCAGAATGTCCAGGACATCCGAAAGCCATCGCAGGACCACGTCGTGAGGCGTCCGGTTCCATGCGCCGCCTTCGCCGCAGTGGACGCCGATCCCTTTCGAGGCGAGGTCGGCCCATATCGCGTAGTGTGCCTCGAGTTCCCTCCGGCCCCATTTTTCCCCCGAACCGCCGCCGCGGAACGCGCCCGGCCAGACCGGCGGCGGCCACCTGTCCGATCCCTTGAACCACGACGCCTGGTAGTGGCTGATGTGGACCGGCAGGTAAGCCCGGCAGCTCTGGGCTGCGCCCGTCTCCGCCAGCTCCGGGCACGGATCGTTGCCGTAGCTCATCCCATCGGCGATTATCAGACGGTCCGGATCCTTCTCCCGTATGGCGGCGGCCGCCGCCGCGACCACGCGCGTGTAGTCCTCGCGCGTCATCCCCGATCCTCTCCCCGCCGCCTCTTCACCGGCGGGCCGCGGCTTCGGGGGTTCGTTAACCAGGTTGAAACTGAGCCTCCCGGATGGGATGCCCCTGTACCTCTCGGCGAACATCGCCCAGTGACGGCAGAAGGATTCCAGCGCCGCCGCGTCCTTCCACAGGCTCCGCTTCTCGGTCACCTCCGGGTTGACGGAATATCCCGGCGCGCGGTGGAAGTTTATACACACGTGCAGTCCGTACTTCCGCCCCCATTCGACGGCCCGGTCTATCTTCTCCAGGGAGGGCTGGTGGATGCGGAACGAGTCGTCATCGGCGCGGCCCTCGAGCCACAGGAGGTAACAGAGAGGCAGCCGTACGAAATCGAAACCGAGGTCCGATATCATCCGGAAATCGTCTTCGAGGAACCCCCTGTCGCTCTTGACGGACATCATCTCTGTAAGGTTGAACCCGCGCCAGCGCGGAAGAACGGTCTGGGCAGGCCTGCCTTGAACGTTCATATCAAGGACCCTTTCGAAAACCCGGGGTCCAGACCCGGAATCGCACCGTTGGACCTCCCGCGCAGGAAACTCCCTGCAGACCCTGATATCCGGCTCGGATATCCGCGTCAAGACGGAGATGGGAAGACCCGGGAGAACACGACTTTCAGGTACCGGCCTTCCGGACAGTGGATACTGAAAGGGTGGTCCGGGGCGGCACCGGCCACGCGGAATATCTGGAGGCCGCATGACGCCTCCCTGGCGGCGCACCTTAAGGCAAGCAGGAAATCCGGTTCCGGGACCGCACCGGAACACGAGCAGGAAACCAGAACGCCGCCGGGCCTCAGCACGCCCATCGCCAGCCTGTTCATGTCGGCATAGGCATCCAGCGCCTTCGGCGCCTCGTCCCTGGTCGCCGCCATTTTCGCCGGGTCCAGTATCGCCATGTCGAAGAGACGCCGGGCGGTCCTGAGTTCGCGCAGGACGTCGAAGGCGTCGCCATGCATCCATTCTATGCGGCTTTCCGGCAATCCGTTGAGCTTCGCGTTTTCCCTCGCCATGGCCAGCGCCTTTTCGTCCAGGTCAACGGCCAGTATCTCGCGGCATTCTCCCTTCACTGCGCAGGCTATCGCGAAACCGCCTGTGTAACAGAAGCAATCGAGCACGCTGGCCCCCCGCGCCAGCGCCGCCGCGAAGGCCCGGTTGTCCCGCTGATCGAGGAAAAACCCGGTCTTGTGGCCCTTGCGCAGATCGGCCAGGAAGCGGCAGGGGCCCTCCCGTATCTCGACGGACGATTCCCCGGACGGTTCGCCGTCCATCCTGACGCCTTCGAGTTTTTCCGAGCGGTGGTCGGCCCTCACGTGGATGCGCGCACCGGGGAAATGGCATTCCAGCTCGCCCCTCACCCACGGAAGCATCCTGAGAAAGCCGGCCGAGTACAGCTGAATGACGATATGGTCGCCGTAACGATCCGCGACGAGGCCGCTCAGACCGTCGCCCTCGGAGTGTACGAGCCTGTAGGAGTTCGTCGTCTCATCCAGTCTGAGGCGGTC